>JAISML010000146.1 GCA_031276775.1 Eubacteriales Family XIII. Incertae Sedis bacterium
GTTTCTGTACATTGTCATCGTGAACGCCGTCGAGATGCTTCTCGATCGGAAACGGGCGCGCCTCTTCCGCATCGTCTGCCTGGCGCTCACCGTCGGCGGCTTGGCATTTGTCGTCCGCGCGCCGTCGGGCGGGGCGGCTTTGAGCCTGAAAGGCGTGGCGCTCGCGTCGATCGCGGGCGTCCTTTACGCGATCTGGGCGATGAGCATGGGCGCAAAGCGCTTTGCGCCGTTCGGGGCGGAGGTCACGATGGGCTTCATGCTCCTCGTCCCCACCTTGGCGAATGTCGTGAAATGCGTTCTCTCGGGCGCGCCGCTGTTGCCCGTGACGGGCGAACAATGGTTCTTTGTCGCGGCGCTCGGTCTGTCTCCCGGCTTCATCGCGCCGCTCGCATTCTGCGCGGCGGTCAAGCGGATCGGCGCCGGAACCGCCTCGATGGTCAACACCTCGGAACCCGTATTTGCCTATATCTCCGGTCTCTTTCTGATGCACGACAGGCTCTCGGCGGGCGCCACCTTCGGCGGCCTGCTCATCGTCGCCGGACTTCTGCTTCTGCATGTCTCGGAACGGGGAAAAAAGTGTTAAAAGTGTTACTAAAATAAAAAAATCATTTCAAAAGACCGTATTGTATGTTATAGTATCTTCGTTCAAGGCACTTTGGGAAACAAAGACCGACGATAAGGAGACGGAGGCGTGGAGAGAACTTTCTGACAGTATTGACGGGCAAGAAGAGCGATGGCAATCGTTTTGCGCCCGCGTGAGGAAGTTCATTCAGCTGCGCAACATCGTTATTCTGTTATTCTATTCGTACCGGACCGCGGGAGGAACTTCCTTGCGGTTTCTTTTTTGGCGTGGAGGTGCAAATAGATGGCGAAAATAGGAATCAACGATCTCACATTCGGATGGGAGGGCAAGGCGGAAAATGTCTTCGAGGGAATATCCTTTGTTCTTGACACAGACTGGCGTATCGGGCTGATTGGGCGCAACGGCAGAGGTAAGACCACCTTGCTGCGTCTGCTTGCGGAGCCGGACGCCATGCCGCACTCCGGCGACATCATCTCTCCGGTGGGCTTCAGGTATTTCCCCTACGACATAGACGACACATCGAGAAGCACGATGGATATCGTCGGTGAAGTATGCCCGGCGCATGAGTTTTGGGAATTGCGCCGTGAGATGAATTTGCTTGGGGTTCCCGGGGACGCGTTGTTCAGGCAATACGACACGCTCAGCCCCGGGGAACGCACGAAAACGCTTCTTGCCTCTCTGTTTCTGAGCGGCAACGACTTCGTTCTCCTTGACGAGCCGACAAATCACTTGGATGAAGAGGGGAAACGCTCTGTCGCCGAATATCTGAAAATGAAGAAAGGCTTTCTCGTCGTTTCGCATGACCGCGCCCTGCTCGACTCCGTTTGCGATCATGTTTTATCCATTGGCAAATCCGGCGTGGAAGTGATGAACGGGAATTACTCAGTCTGGGCGGATGAAAAAATGCGGCGTGACCACAGCAACATCGCCGGGAAAGAACGGCTTGAGAAGGACATTCGCCGCATGAAGGCGGCGGCGCAGCGCACGGCAGGGTGGTCTGACAAAGTCGAGAAGTCCAAATACGGAAACGGTCCGGTTGACCGGGGATATATCGGCCACAAGTCGGCGAAACTCATGAAGCGTTCAAAGGCAATAGAAAAACGCCGGCAGGATTCGATAGACGGGATGCAGGGCTTGCTAAACGATATCGAAACGTCAGGATCGTTAAAAATTGCGCCCCTCTCCCACCATGCCGATACGCTTGTTGAGATAAGGGATTTGAGGATTGAATACCTTCCCGCAAAATCCATCCATTTGCTTGTCCGAAAAGGCGAACGGATATCGCTCGCTGGCGGGAATGGCGCGGGAAAGTCGAGCGTGGCCAAGGTGATCGCGGGCGAGCCGGTACCCTATACGGGAACGGTCAAAACAGCCGCCGGCCTGATCGTCTCATATGTTCCGCAGGAGACGGCCGGGCTATCCGGCAGCATCCGCGGCTTCGTGCAGGAAAACGGGCTGGATCTGACCCGGTTTTTCTCTGTCCTGACAAACTTTGGGTTCCCGCGCGGCGCATTCGACACAGATCTTTCTCTCCTCAGCGACGGGCAGAAACGAAAAGCGCTCTTGGCCAAAAGTCTGTGCGAATCCGCTCATTTGTACCTCTGGGACGAGCCGCTGAATTTCATCGATGTCATCTCGCGGGAACAGATTGAAGCTGTTATCCTGGAATACGCTCCGACAATGATTTTTGTTGAACACGATGCGGTATTCACGTCGCGGATAGCGACGCGAACCGTCTCCGTAGGCGGAGCGGTGACGGGGTATGCGCCGTAGTCCACCCCGCAGCCGCCCTCCGAACAGCAACGGTAAACCGCAAACCCAAAAGCCGCGCACAAAACGTTTGACAAATGCGGTATTTTCTGTATAATTGAAATACAAAGGCGATGACGAAGACACAGTAGGAAGCGATGACGTTTGCACAGAGAGTTCCCGGTCGGTGAGAGGGGCGAGGCGCGTTTCCGAACATTCATCTTCCGAGCCGCACGAAGAAAGGCTTTGATGTTTGGGGGCGCCGTGATCGGATGCGGCGGCGCAATCCGGACAGAAACCGGAAGAACCGCCGGGAGGGCCGAGTAAAGCGGAGCCGGGTTCGCCCGTTACAGCGAAGGGTATTGACGGATACCCGCAGAGGCAGGCGTTGTGAGACGTCTGCGAACAGAGGTGGTAACACGGGTATTTCTCGTCCTCCGGCATGTGTCGGAGGACGTTTTGCCGTGGCGCGGCGGACGCCGGAAAGGGACGGAAACAAATATGAAAACGTTGCATGTGCCTTTGGGCGGGCGGGCGTACGACATTCACATCGAAGCAGGGGCGTTGCGTCGGTTGCCGGCTTTGACGGCGGCTTTCCTGACGGCGGGAGAACCGGTCGCGGTGGTCAGCGACGAAACGGTTTGGGCGCTGTACGGGCAGACGGTCTGCGAAGATCTGCGGGACGCCGGTCTTGCGTTTGAACACATCCTCGTTCCGCCGGGGGAAAGCAGCAAGTGCATGGCGCAATTGTCCCGGCTCTGGGAGAGATTCGGAAACATGGGATTGGGGCGCGCGGGAACGGTCGTCGCGCTCGGCGGCGGCGTCGTGGGCGATCTGGCGGGCTTTGCAGCCGCCACGTGGATGCGCGGCGTCGGTCTGATACAGGCGCCGACGACCTTGCTGGCCCAGGTGGACTCTGCCGTCGGCGGGAAAACCGCGATCGACATCGACGCGGGGAAAAATCTCGTGGGCGCGTTTCATCAGCCAAAGTCCGTGATCATCGACCCCCGGGCGCTGGCCACCCTTCCGCCGCGGGAATATGCGACCGGTATGGCCGAGGTCGTCAAATACGGCGCCATCGCTTCAGCGGATCTTTTCGCGCGTCTGGAAACGGAGGAATTGCGGGAGAACGCCGCGACTGACACCCTGCGGGATATCATATACGAATGTTGCCGGATCAAGCGCGATGTGGTGGCGGGCGATGAGTTTGACACAGGTCGGCGTATGTTGTTGAATTTCGGGCATACTTTCGGACACGCCATCGAGGCGAAATATGGCTACAGCCGTTACAATCACGGGGAGGGGGTGGCTGCGGGCATGCGCATCGCCGCCCGGATAGGCGAGACGCTCGGCGTCACGCGGCCGGGCACGGCACAGCGCCTGTCGCGGTTGCTCTCGCGGTACGGACTTGACGCGCGCGAGGGAACGGACGGGTTGCTCCCACTCGTCAGGCGCGACAAAAAAGCCTCGGGCGCGGGGGTGAAATTGGCGCTGCTGAAAGAGATCGGCGCGGCGACGGTGCAACACCTGTCATATACGGAGTTGGAAGCGGCGTTGCGCACACTGAAACAGGTTGGATGACTGCAAGGCGTGGCAACGCGCGAAGCGGCCGCGACGGGCGGGATGCACACAACGGACGACAGGATAGGGATGAACGACAGGATAGGGATGAACGCAACGGACGAAACCAATGAGGGAAACGGGATGAACGGAAAGATCGATGATGTCGCGGCCGACCGGCGCCGGCCGAAGATCATCGAGCGCTTTCCCCGGGGCGTCGTTACGCCGCCGCCATCCAAAAGCCTGAGCCACCGCGCCCTGATCTGCGCCGCTTTGGCCTCGCTCCGCGAGGGCAGGGCGGGCGCGGGCGACGCGCTGTATGACGGCGTCACACACCTCGGGGATTCCGACGATGTACGCGCAACCCGGCGGGGAATGGAACGCATGGCGTCGATCTTGTCGGGGCGCGCAACGGATCCCGGCGATGGGGTTTCCGCGCCGGAGCGGGGACGGTTCATTGACTGCGGCGAATCCGGATCAACGTTGCGTTTCCTGATACCCCTTGCGGGCTTGGACGGCGGGGTATGGACATTCGCCGGACACGGCAGACTCCCGGAACGTCCGCTCGACGTCTATCGGACGGTATTCGAACAATGCGGCGGTCTGTTCGAACGGCGCGGCGCGACTGTCCGCGTACGCGGTCCGCTCAGACCCGGCCGGTATGTCCTGCCCGGAAATGTCAGTTCACAATTCGTGTCAGGTTTGCTCTTCGCGCTCCCCTTGCTTGCGGGGGACAGTGAGATAGCGCTCTCTTCACCGCTTGAGTCGTCCGGATACGCGCGCATGACTGCGGAGGTGATGCGTCATTACGGGGTTCGCGTCGAGGAAATTGCGGACGCGCGTGAAACGGATGCATGCGGGATACGCAGGATATACGGTTATCGAATCCCCGGGAATCAGATTTACGAACGCGCGGCATATGCCGTGGAAGCCGATTGTTCCCAGGCCGCTTTCTTTTTGGTTGCGGCCGCGCTCGGTTGCGACGTGCGCGTTGCGGGTCTGAATCCGCGCAGTTCGCAGGGCGATCGCCGCATCGTTCGGCTCATCGGGGCGACGGGCGCGTCGGTTGCGGACGACGGGACGGGCGCGGTGTGCGTGCGTCCGCCCGTCGACGGACTGAATGCATTGACCGCCGATGTGTCCGAGATCCCTGATCTCGTCCCGCCGCTTGCGGCGTTGGCCTGCTGCTGCGTGGGACGGACGCGGCTTGTGAACGCGGGAAGACTGCGCGCGAAAGAGAGCGATCGTCTGCACGCGCTGAAAACGGAACTCTGCAAATTGGGTGCGAAAGTTGCCGAAACGGAAGATACGCTGACGATCGAAGGCGTCGCGTCCCTGCGCGGCGGTCCGGCGGACGCCTGGGGCGATCACCGCATCGCGATGGCGTTGGCCGTCGCCGCCGTGCGATGCGCGGAACCCGTTGTCCTGAGCGGTTGGGACTGCGTCGCCAAATCCTATCCGGATTTTTGGCGTGATTTTGAAAAGGAACGGAGAAACAGATGAATACCTGGGGAAATGTCCTGAAGCTCTCCATTTTTGGCGAATCCCACGGTCCGGCCGTGGGGATCGTGATCGGCGGTTTGCCGGCGGGAACGGAAATAAACACGGAACTGATCGCAAAGGAGATGAAACGCCGGGCGCCGGGCGGAAAGGCATTTGCCTCCGCGCGCAGGGAGGATGACATTCCGCAGGTGATCAGCGGACTTGCGAACGGGCGCACCACAGGCGCGCCTTTGACCTGCCTGATAGACAACAAGGACGCCCGTTCGGAGGATTATGGCGGGATACTGCGTCCCGGACACGCGGACTGGACGGCATTCATCAAATACGGAGGCTATGCGGACATGTCCGGGGGCGGGCATTTTTCCGGCAGATTGACGGCGCCGCTGGTCTTTGCGGGCGCTGTCGCGAAACAGTTTCTCGCCGAGCGCGGCATGCGGGTGTACGGTCGCGTGCAAGGCGTCGGAAGCGCGACCGACGGAATGGATTTTACGGGCCTTCGTCCATCTCCCGCTTGCGGGGAAAAGGCCGGGAGCGCGTCGGGCGGCGAAGACAAAGACGCGTCGGCCGCATCGGTCGGCGGGGGCAAAGATGCGTCAGATGCGCCGATCGGCGAGGAGGAAGCGGAAGCCCTGCTGCAGACGATTTCGGAGAAGGATTTCCCTGCGTCAGACGGGGCGGCGCCGTTGTTTTTGGAGGAGATATCGTCCGCAAAGCGCGCACGGGATTCCGTGGGCGGCGTTGTCGAGACTGTCGCGTTCGGCGTCACGGCAGGTCTGGGCGAGCCTTTCTTCGATTCTGCGGAAAGCAGACTGGCCGCCTTGCTGTTTTCGGTGCCGGCGGTCAAAGGCGTCGCGTTCGGCAGGGGGTTCGGTCTCGCCCGACTGCGGGGCAGCGAGGTCAACGGGAGTCTGCGCCTTGAATCCGACCGCATCCGGGGCACGCGCAATGGGGACGGCGGCGTCTTGGGCGGCATCACAAACGGACTGCCGCTGATTGTGCGCGTTGCGATCAAACCGACGCCTTCCATCGGGCAGGAGCAGCTTTCCGTGGATCCCGTCGCAATGAAAGAAGTGAAGTTTCGCGTGAAAGGGCGCCACGATCCGTGCATCGTGCCGAGAGCGACGCCCGTGATTGAAAGCTGCGTCGCTTTGGGCTTGCTCGATTTGATGTTGGAAGCGAATGCGCGCGGCAGTGGAATCGGACACAGGGGATACAAATAAAATGACGGTAACAAACATTATGAAAACAATCTTCTTGATCGGCATGCCGGGCAGCGGCAAGACGTCTTTCGGCAAGCGGGCGGCGAAAGAACTGAACATGACGTTCCTCGACACCGATGCGATCATAGAGGAGCGGGACGGTATGACGATCGCAGAGCTGTTTGCGCAAAAAGGGGAACCGTATTTTCGGGCACGGGAATCCGCCATGATCGCGGAGATCGCCGCAGCCGCCATGTGCGAAAAAGGGATGCGTGAGGCGAGCGACTTCGGCGCGGCCGCAAACGACGCCGACACGGCGCCGGGAAGCAAAATTCAAATTGCCGCCGCTGCGGGACGGATCGTTTCCGTCGGCGGCGGCGCCATCGAACGTGAGGAGAATGTGCGGGCGATGCGGCGGGGCGGTATTGTCGTGTTCATCGATCGTTCCCTTGCCGACATTGAAAGCGGTGTGCGGTACGGTGCGGATCGTCCCTTGCTGTCCGACAGCGCGGGACTCGCCGCGCTCTATGCGCGGAGATCGCGCCTGTATCCGGCGGCCGCGCACCGCGTCTTGAAGAATGAGGGCGAATACGAGCGCGTGTTGGAACGTTTGCTCGCAATGATTTGTCTTTTGGGCGTCACGGCGGACTATTGCGTGATCGGCGATCCGATCGCACACAGTCTCTCTCCCTTGCTGCATGGCGCGGCTTTCAAATTTTTGGGCGCGGACGCCGTCTACGGCGCCGCGCGCGTCCCGCGCGGGCAACTGCGTGACGCCTTGGCGGACGTCCGCGCGGGACGGTTGAAAGGCATGAACGTCACGGTTCCCCACAAGTTCGGCGCCGCCGAATACGCAGACGAAACGCAGGGCGACGCGGTACGCAGCGGGGCGGTGAACACGCTTCTCCACCGGGAAGGCCGGCTGATCGGGTACAACACGGACATGGAAGGCTTGTTGCTCGCGCTGAACCGGGAGGGACAGGGATATGCGGGACGCAATGTCGCGATCCTGGGATCCGGCGGCGCGGCGGCCGGCGTCGCGCACAAGGCGGCGGCGGAAGGCGCGTCGCGCATCGTGCTCGTCGGCCGCAACGTCCGCATGCTGCGGGAGATTTCGGCGGCGTGCGCACGCGGTTCCGCCCCCGGACGGGGACGGGGTGGGGCGGCATCCGGTTCGCGCGTACGGATCGACGCCGCGCGCTATGATTTTGAAACGCCCGTTGCCGCAGGGGCGGAGAGGGCGCGCGGACCTGTGCAGCTTTCGGCCGGCGCGGACGTGCCGGATTCCGCGCCCGGCGCGGGGAACTGCGCCGCATGGGGCGACATCCTGTCGGATACGGACATACTCATCAACGCCACGCCGCTTGGCATGGAAGGCGCCGCCGCCCGGTTTTCGGATTTCGATTTTCTCAAAGCGCTTCCGAAGCGGGCTTTGGTGTACGATCTGATCTACAGACCGGCCGAAACCGCTTTGCTCACGGCGGCGAAAACGTTGGGGCTGAACGCCGTAAACGGTCTGGGCATGTTGATATATCAGGGGATATTGTCGGATGAATTATTTTTGGACAGAAGCATCGACGGCGCCGACAGGGAAACCCTGTTTGAGGTGATTCGCGGGCGGTTGATGATGAAAGGAGGGTTGGACAGGATATGATTGTGATTCTCAACGAGAATGCCTCCGCGTTTCAAATCGATGAATTGAAACGCGATATGGAAAGCAGAGGTTTGGTGGTGCAGGACATTTACGGAGAGAGCAGGCGCATGCTCGGACTCGCGGGGGATACGGCTTTCCTCTCGGAGGAGGCGCTCCAACGGATCGACTTCGTGGAACGCGTGGTGCGGGTGTCGGAACCGTACAAGCTGTCGGGCCGGCATTTCCATCCCGAAGACACACAGCCGGTCCTGCCCGGAAATGTGAAGATGGGAAACGGACATTTTGCGGTCATCGCGGGTCCGTGTTCCATCGAAAGCGAGGCGCAGATACTGTCCATCGCCCGCGATGTGAAGCGCTCCGGCGCATCGTTGCTCAGGGGCGGCGCGTTCAAACCGCGGTCTTCGCCGTATTCTTTTCAGGGACTCGGTTTGGATGGTCTGGATCTGCTGAAGATCGCAAGGGAGAAGACGGGGTTGCCCATCGTCACGGAGATCATGTCGGCCGAATATCTGGACGTCTTTGCGCGTGAGGTTGACGTGATTCAGATCGGCGCGAGGAACATGCAGAATTTTCCGCTTTTGCGCGAGGTGGGCAATCTCGGGAAACCGGTGCTTTTGAAACGCGGTTTGTCCAGCACCATCGAGGAACTGCTGCAGGCGGCGGATTACGTGCTGATGGGCGGCACAAACGACGTCATACTGTGCGAAAGGGGGATCCGGACCTTTGAAACGGCGACGCGCAACACGCTCGACATCTCGGCCGTTCCGACGCTGAAAAAAAAGTCCCACCTGCCTGTGGTGGTGGATCCCTCGCATGGTACAGGCTACTGGGATTTGGTGTATCCGATGGCTCTGGCGTCTGCGGCGGCGGGTGCGGACGGACTGATGATAGAGGTGCACAACAGCCCCGAGTCCGCCCTGTGCGACGGGCAACAGTCGATCACGCCGGCTTTGTTCGACAAGCTCATGCGCGCGATCGACGCGGTGCGCGGTTCCCTCGGCGCCGTGTCTTAAGGAAACACTGATTGACGCTTGTCCGCGGCGGCGCCGGCCCATGTCCGCACAGGGCAATGCCGGCAGGGGCAATAAAGTGGGAAGCGACGCTTTCCCAACGGAGAAAGAACGGAAACGGAGGCGAACATGGATGCGGAATTGAAACAATACAGGGACAATATCGACGAGGTCGATCGCGAGATCGTGCGGCTGTTTGAACGGCGCATGCATCTTGCGAAAGAGGTGGGGGATTACAAAAGGGAACACAACATGTCCATTCTCGACAGTACGCGGGAACAGGCGATCGCGGAACGGGCCGCAGACGCCGTGTCCGGTGGGTTGAAAGGGGAGGTCACCTTGCTCATGCGCGCGCTCATGGCGCTGGCGCGGGAGTATCAAAGGAGTTCGCAGTTTGGGAAGGAGGAACCTTTCCTGCCGCCGCCGGCGACGCCGAAGCGGGAGGGCGTACACTGTGTCTACCAGGGGGCGCCCGGCGCGTGGAGCGAGCAAGCGGCGCGCAAACTTTTCCCCGGCGCCGAGTTGTCCGCGGCCGCGTTTTTCGAGGACGTGTTTGAAGCCGTCAAAAAGGAAAGGGCGGATTACGGCGTGGTCGCCATCGAAAATTCCCAATCGGGCGCGATCGGGGAGACCTACGATCTGCTGAGGAAGTACGGCTGTTATGTGGTGGGCCGTACCTGGATCGACATCAAACATTGCCTTATCGCGAAGCCCGGCGCGGCGCTCACCGGCATACGGGAGGTGTATTCCCATCCCGAAGGGTTCAGGCAGTGCCACAGGTTTCTCATGGACAAGGCTTGGGATTTGATCGCCTGCAGCAATACGGCGGTGGCGGTGGAAAAGGTGAGAGCGTCCGGGGGCGACAAAGCGGCGGCCATCGGTTCGAGGCTTGCCGCCGAACTGAACGGGCTCGCGGCGCTCGCGCCGGACATCATGGACGCCGCGAACAACAAAACCTCGTTTGTGGTGATCGGGCGGGAACCGGAATACACCGAACGGAGCGATTTGATCTCCGTCACCTTTTCCGTCGCGCACCGTTCGGGTTCGCTGTGCGAAGCGCTGCTTCCGTTTATGGCTGCGGGACTGAATCTCACGCGCATCGAATCCAGACCCGTTTCACCCGGAAATTACAGGTTTTTCGCGGAGATTTCGGGCAATATCCTCGACCGGGGGATCGTCGATACGTTGCGGCACGTTGCGGGCGCCACTGAATACCTTGAAGTCCTGGGATGTTATCACACCGTCTGAGCCGTCCGAACCGAAAGGAAGATGCGCGCATGAAGAAAATACTTGTCGTCAACGGGCCCAATCTCAACAGACTGGGGAAGCGGGAACCCGACAAATACGGACGGGAAACCTTGGACGAAATCAATGAATACCTGACGGGAAAAGCGATCGCGGCGGACTGTTCCCTCACCTTTTTCCAGAGCAATGTCGAAGGCGAACTTGTCACCGCGATCCAGGACGCCGACGGTTTTGACGGGATCATTCTCAATGCGGGCGCTTACACCCATTACAGCATTGCGCTTCGGGACGCCATCGCCGCTGCGGACGTCCCTGCGGTGGAAGTGCATATGAGCAACATCCACGCAAGGGAAGACTTCCGCCATGTGTCCGTCATTTCCTCCGTATGCCGGGGATCGATCGCCGGCTTCGGCAGGGAGAGCTATTTGCTCGCCCTGTACAGTTTTCTCACGCCGCGCTGATCGCGGGCGCCGGGATTGTTGTTCGCGGTTCCGCGTGATATAATGTGGTCGGAAGCGGGGTTTGCGGGAAGACGGAAATTTGCGTCCGCGCGGCACGAAAGGCTGTGAATGGGGATTATGGCGACAAAAGTTTTAAATTCCGGGCATACGGCGCCGGGACATGGGAAAAGCGCCGTCCGCAGTATTCGCGGGAAGATTCTCACCGGTATTTTTGCGGTCGTCACCATATTGACGGTCGTATTGATGTCGGTCATGACCTATTTCATGAACAGTCTCACGAGTACGATTCTGCGCGAAACCTTGCAGCCTATGGCAAAAACAGCCGCGCAGAGCGTGGAAGCGAATCTGCATCTCATGGCGGATCGGATTTTTCTTACGCGCGACAACGCCGTGCTGTCGGACAGAAACGCGCCGCTCCCGGAGAAGCAAAAGGTGTTGGACAAGGCGATATCGGGCATTGAATTTGTCTGGATCGGTATCTACAATCTGGGCGGCCGGCTCCTGACAGGGAGCGAGGATTGTCCCGTTCTGATGGGGGACAGCGCGTTCTTTGACGAAATGAAAGCGACCGAAAACCTTGTCATCGCCGATACTTCTTTCGATTCCTCCGGTCTTGAAATCGTGGTCGGAACGCCGATTTTTGACGCAGAGGACGAGATGTATTCCTATCTCGTCGGTTCTTACGACTACGGCATTCTGTATGATTCCATGTCGAACATCAATCTCGGCTCCAAAGGATCGGCTTTCATCGTCAACAACGAAGGCGTCTACATGGCGCACAAGGACGTTTCCTTGATCGAAAACAGGGGGAATATCCGGGAAACGTTCGGAGAAAGTGACGAGATCGCGGAGATGCTGGAACAGATGCGTCTCGGGCAGACCGGTATTGT
>JAISML010000156.1 GCA_031276775.1 Eubacteriales Family XIII. Incertae Sedis bacterium
CGGTGTACATTTCGGCGGGTTGGGACGAAGTTTCCGCGAAAGAACACCCCGAGTGGCGCGCGCATGACAGGTATCCGTGGACGCCGTACAAAGAGCCGGGATATACGAACCTTTGTTTCAATACGGGATACCTTGACCTTCTGATCGAACAGACGAAAGAGATCGTCTCCTCGTTCGATTTGGACGGTCTGTTCTTTGACGTATGCACCGAGCGTGTCTGCCTGTGCGGAAAATGTCTCGCAGACATGAAACGCCGGGGGATCGACACGGAAAACGATGCGGAGATACTGCCGTTTGCGAGGGAGGTCTACGCGGGGTATTACAGATCCGTCAATGAAGCCATCCACGCGATCAAGCCGGGGCTTCCGATCTTTCACAACTGCGGACACATTCGGCGCGGACGCCGGGATTTGGTGGCCTCCCACACCCACCTGGAATTGGAGTCCTTGCCGACGGGCGGATGGGGCTACGATCATTTCCCCCTCTCCGTCGCTTACGCGCAACAGTTCGGCAAGGAAATTCTCGGCCAGACAGGAAAATTCCACACCCATTGGGGCGAATTCGGCGGTTACAAAGCGGTGAATGCGCTGATATACGAGTCCGCGCTCATGATCGCGAACGGCGCGAAGTGTTCCGTCGGCGATCAACTTCATCCCTTGGGCGCCATGGACGAAGCGACGTACAAACTCATAGGCGCCGCGTACGAACGCGTGGAGGAGAGGGAAGCGTACTGTGACGGCGCGGAACGGATCGCAGATGTGGGGCTTCTTTCCCAGGAGGCCATGCAAGGCGTCCACAACCATCCCGCCGACGTCGGCGCAAACCGGGTGTTGCTGGAGGGACATTATCTCTATCGCGTTCTGGACGCGGAGAGCGATTTTACGGATTTGAAAGCGATCATCCTTCCGGACACGGCTGCGCTTAACGAAACCCTGGTCAACCGTTTGCGCGATTTTGCGAACGGGGGAGGCAAACTGTTGGCGTCCGGCGTCTCCGGTCTGCATGACGGTGCGTTTGCTTTCGACTTTGGTTGCGCCTACGCGGGGAAAAGCGCCTTTGAGGAATCTTTCATCGATCTGGATTTTGCGGAAGATTTCCCGGCTGCGATCGCCGTCCTGTACGGCCGGCGCCACCGGTTGGACGCCGACGAAAGCGCGGTCCTTGCTTACGGCTGCGATCCGTATTTCAATCGTACAAAGGAACATTTCTGTTCCCATCAGCACGCTCCGGCGAACCATGCCTCCCGCCGGCCGGGCATCGCCGAGGGAAGGGACGGCATATACATCGGCTGGGACATCTTTGAGGATTATGCGAAAATGGGTTCCGTCACGACGAAAAAAACCGTCGTCGCCATGTTGGATCGTCTCCTCGGGGAAAACAAGAGAGTAACGACGTCATTGCCGGCGCAGGGAATCGTTACATTGACGGCGCAAAGGGACAGGAACCGTTATGTGTCGCATTTCCTCTATGCCTCGCCCGTGCGGCGCGGGGAAAAATTTGAAGTGATAGAGGACGTCAATCCGTTGCATGGCATCGCGGTGCGCCTGAAGACGGACGAGCGGATCCGGCGCGTGTATTTGGCTCCGGAGCAGGAACCGCTCGATTTCCTGCAATCGGAAAGCGGCGGTATTTCTTTTGTGATTCCGACTCTGTGGTGCCATGCCGTCGTCGTGTTGGAATATTGATGGAAAGGAAGATGTTTCATGTTAAAGAACTTCCGCGAAGAATCATTTGACGTCATTTTGCAGGGAGGTCAATCCAACAGCGAGGGATGCGGCGTGGGCAGAACGGAGCGTCCGTTTTCGCCCGATGCGCGGATTTGGTATTTCAACGGCGATTTCACGATCTCCCCCGCAGTCGAACGCGTTTGGGAAAACGAGATCGCGGGGGACGCTTCGCTCACCTTTGCCGAGGCGTATATGCGCGGCGGACGGCTTGCGGAGGGACGAAAGCTTTTGATCGTGCGCGCGTCGGTGGGAGGCACCGGCTTTGCCGACATGCGTTGGGGACTGCGTGACGATCTCTATTTGCGCATGTTGAAAATGACCCAAACGGCCTTGGCGCTGAATCCCGCAAACAGGCTTGTCGCTTTCCTCTGGCATCAGGGGGAGAACGAGGCGGGCTCCGCGTTTGACACGCACTTCAAAAATGTGTCGGCTCTGTTGCGGGGCGTCCGCGAAGCGTTTGAAAATCCGACACTCCCGTTTGTCACGGGCGGTTTCGTGCCGCAATGGGAGCGTGAGAATCAGACAGCCATGGAACCGATCGCGAACGCGCTCCGCGCCGTGTGCGAGGACGCGGGCTTTGCGCGTTTTGTCGATGCGGACGGTCTGACTTCCAACGAACAGATGATCGGAAACGGAGATATCCTGCACTTCAGCCGCGATGCCCTGCATCGATTGGGTTTGCGGTATTACGAGGCTTTTGCGGGGATCTGAATCGGTATTCGAAAGCGTTTGTCGGGACGGGAAACGACGAACCGCAAAGGATGGTTTTATATTTGAAAGGATCGGTCATGGCAAATGTTTCGTTAAAGCACGTATACAAAATATATCCGGGGGACGTCGCCGCAGTCAATGATTTCAACCTTGAAATTGCCGACAAGGAATTTGTGGTGCTGGTGGGGCCGTCGGGATGCGGAAAATCCACGACGCTGCGCATGATCGCGGGATTGGAGGAGATCACCGGGGGTGAACTGCGCATCGGGGATCGCGTTGTAAACGAAATACCTCCGAAAGATCGCGACATCGCGATGGTCTTTCAGAACTATGCCCTGTATCCGCATATGACGGTGTACAAGAACATGGCGTTCGGACTGGAACTCCGCAAGACGCCGAAAGATGTGATAAACAGCCGGGTGCGCGAAGTTGCGCGCGTTCTCGACATCGAGACCCTTTTGAATCGCAAGCCCAAGGCGCTTTCGGGCGGTCAGCGGCAGCGTGTGGCGCTCGGACGCGCCATGGTGCGCAATCCCGCCGTATTTCTGCTCGACGAACCGCTTTCAAACCTGGACGCCAAATTGAGGGCGTCCATGCGGACGGAATTGATACAATTGCATCACAGGTTGGAAACGACATTCGTATATGTGACGCACGATCAGATTGAAGCGATGACCATGGGGGATCGAATCGTCGTGATGAAGGACGGTTTTGTGCAGCAGGTGGATGTCCCCCAAAATCTCTACGACAGACCGCGCAATGTGTTCGTCGCGGGTTTCATCGGCAGTCCCCGGATGAATTTCGTGACCGGCGTCCTGCGGAAAGACGGGGACGGGTTTTATTTTGATTTGGAAGCCGCCAAACTGCGCATTCCCGCGGACAAGGCGACCGGGGCGTTGAACGATTGTATCGGCAAAGAGATGAAAATGGGGATACGTCCGGAAGACATCTACGACGACGAGGCGGCGCTTTCCGCGCATGCGCGCTCCGTGATCGAAACATCCGTGGAGGTATGCGAACTGATGGGCAGCGAGGTATACCTGTATCTCAGATATGCAACGTGCCGGCTGATCGCGCGCGTGGCGTCTTCCACGCAGGCGAGACCCGGCATGCGCATCAGGGCGGCTGTTGACATGCGCCGGATTCACCTGTTCGACGTCGAATCCGAAGAAGCCGTCCTGCACTGACGTCCGCGGCGATCCGCAAAGGAGTGCGTGAAATTGTTTGATCGAAATGAACCGGAACAGGGATGCGTCTCGGCCCAAACCGGACCCCGAAAAGGAGGGTTCGCGCGCTTTGTTGAAATTACGTCGTGCCAATTCGGCAATTTGGTCAAACTGAATCTTATGTTTTTGCTTTGCTGTCTGCCGTTTGCCGCCTTTTTTGCCTGCGGCATTCTGAACCCGGGCGCGGGGTACGTGTTCTTTTCGCTGAGCCTTGCCGCCGCCGCGCCGATCGGCGGCGGCAAGGCCGCGCTGTGTTTTTGCGTTTCCAAGATGATCCGCGATGATACAGGGTACGTCGGGTATGACTTCCGAAGGAAATTCAAGGAAAACTTTTTGCCTGCCGCAGCGCCGGGGATCGTTTGCGTTTCGGTTCTCTGCGCGCAGATATATGCGTTTTTCTTCTTTCTCGGCGCTCATGTATCCCCGTTTCTTTTGCTGATGTGCCTGTTTTCCGCGCTTCTGTTCGGGATGGTCTATCCCTACTTTTTCCTTCAGGCGGGGTATTTGAGGCTGAGTGTTCCCGCGTTGTTCCTGAACAGCGTCCGGTTGGGTTTCCGTTTCCCGCTTCGAAGCGCGTTGGGCGCGCTGTCCGGCGGTGCGGCGGGATTGGCGTTTGTCCTGTTCTTTCCCGTGTCGCTGCTGTTTGCGCCTTTCGCGCTTTTGATCGGATTTTCGTTGCCGTGTCTGCTCGCGTTGATGTGGATATGGTCTCCGGTAAACGCCATGTTCGGCATCGAGGCGCGGACGGGAACATCCGCAACGAATTAATCATGTCTCCAAAGGGGAATTTCGTGATATAATATTCTGTTGTCGGAGGATTCAATCCGCGCACAACGCTTGGAAGATGAGTTGCACATGTTTGCTTTGCGGCGCAAGGCCGGAGGGAATGTTTTATGGCGCCAAACCCCATAAAGGTCAGCCAATTGAACGGATACATCAAGCGCATCCTGCAATCCGATCCCATACTCGGCAATGTTTCCGTGGTGGGGGAGATCTCCAATTGCAAACGGCATCAAAACGGTCATGTCTATTTCAGCCTCAAGGACGACACGGCGAAAGTCAACTGTTTTCTGCCGTCCGGCGTCCTCGCGGGACTGCGGTTTGAATTGGGCGACGGCATCGAGATCGTCGTTTCCGGTTATGTGAACGTCTATGAAAAAGGCGGCTCCTATTCGCTGAACGTCCGCGACGCGATGGTGCGCGGCGCGGGCAATTTGGCCCTCGCATTCGAAAAACTGAAAGAAAAGTTGGCGTCGGAGGGGCTGTTTGACAGGCAATACAAGAAACCGTTGCCTGTTTTCCCGAAGTGTGTGGCGATCATAACCTCGGCTTCGGGCGCGGCCGTCGAGGATATGGTGAAGATCATCACGGCAAGGAATCACTTCACGAACATTCTCATCTGCCCCACGTTGGTGCAGGGACCGGAAGCGGCGGGACAGATCGCCGCCGGCATCGCATACATCAACGGCAGGCGGCCGGATGCGGACGTTATCATCATCGGCCGCGGCGGGGGTTCGGCGGAGGAACTGTGGGCATTCAACGAGGAAGCGGTGGCGCGCGCCGTCTTCGCGTCGGAGATCCCCGTGATCTCTGCGGTCGGGCACGAAACGGACGTCACCATCTCCGATTTTGTGGCGGACGCGCGCGCGGAAACCCCCACGGCGGCGGCACAGATGGCCGTGCCCGATTCCGCCGATCTCAAAGCCCTCCTGACGGCGGTGCGATCGCGCCTGAACGCCGGTATTGCGGAGAAAACGGAACGCTTGGCTTTCCGCGTCAATGCCTGCGACGTGGGTCGGATGGAGGCGACGCTCCGTTCGAGGATCGCGCGGGAGCGGATCAAAACCGCGCATCTGCGAAACTTTCTGACGCTTTCGGCGCGGAGCCGGCTCGCGGGGAAGCGGCATGCCGCGGATCGGCGGTTTGGGGAACTCGCGGCCTTGAACCCGCTCGCCGTCCTGGAACGGGGCTACGCTGCGCTCACGGATCGCGACGGACGGCTCATCGCGTCCGCAAAGTCACTGCGGCCGGGCATGGCGCTCCGGGCGATCCTGAAAGACGGCAGCGCGGACGTCAGCGTCGGTCGCGTCACGCACGATCGGTTTACGGAGGGAAGCACATGACAGACGGAACGGCAACCATCACGTTTGAAGAAGCGTTGGAGAAGTTGGAAGAATACGCAACCCTTTTGTCAAAGGAGGGCGTCACTTTGGAGGAGGCGATGCGGGCGTACGAAGAAGGCGTCCGCTGTTACGATGTTTGCAACCGCATGCTCAATGAGGCGGATCAAAAGATCGAACTGCTTGAAATACAGCCGGAAACCGGGGAAGAAGACGAAACCGATGATTGATTATCCCGAATATCACAGATTGAAATACCTGGTCGAGGAACACCTCCTGGATTTTCTGCCCGAGATCGACAAAATGAGCATTACGCTCTACGACAGCATGCGCTACAGTCTGAAGGCCGAAGGGAAGCGCATTCGGCCCGTTCTGCTGTTGGCTGCCTGCGAATTGTCCGGAGGCGACACCATGCAGGCGCTTCCTTACGCCTGCGCCGTGGAATACATTCACACCTATTCGTTGATTCACGACGATCTGCCGGCCATGGACGACGACGACCTGAGAAGAGGGCAACCCACCAATCACAAGGTTTACGGGGAAGCGACCGCCGTTTTGGCCGGAGACGGGCTTCTGTCCTCCGCGTTCGAAGCGATGAACAAGGACATGCTGCTGTATTTTGACCGTCCCAACGCCTTGAAACAGCGTGTCAGGGCGATTTTCGAGATATCCAAGGGCTGCGGTTGCCGCGGCATGATCGCGGGACAGCTTGCGGACATAGAAGCGGAATCCAAAACCGTTTCGCCCGAATTGTTGGATTACATTCACCTCAACAAGACGGCCGCGCTCATTGCGTCCGCCATCATCGCGGGCGCTTACATCGGGGGAGCGGAGACGTCCCTGTTTGAAAATCTGCGCGCCTACGGAGAGAATCTGGGTCTGGCATTTCAGATCGCCGACGATATCCTGGATGTGACGGGCAACGCCATGGAACACGGGAAACGCCCCGGGAAGGACAGCGCTCTGCGC
>JAISML010000159.1 GCA_031276775.1 Eubacteriales Family XIII. Incertae Sedis bacterium
TGACCTGAAGGTGTTTATCAGCTGGAACGTAAGCGATGTGCCTCGATAAAGACTGAAGTCCGGTGACATCACCTGTTTGTACTGGCCCAGTTCCGCCAGATAGGGCACGGGATCCTTCCGGATCTCATCGAATCGCTCGTCTGGCTCGAAGAAGTGGACGGTGGCATCCAGATCCTGCGTCTCGTCCTTAACGATACTGCTGAATCGGATTGGCTTCAGGTCATCGAGGTCGATTTTCTGCCGCTTAATCAAAGGCAGGTCGAATTTTCCGCAACGCTGAAAGTCGTTGTTGAAGTAGGACTCTATGGTATGTGACGTTGCTTTTGCCATAACAGAGGGATTATACCAGCAAAAGCCTCTCATCGCTGTGGCGCTTTTCTTGCAATGACAGGCTGCCAGTGCCCGCATTCCAAATCCGCAAAACCCATCGAAGGCAAGCCATTTCGCCCAAACAAAAAAACCACCTACCGTTACAATTTCTTGTATCAATAGATGGTAGTTAATATGGTGGAGCTTAGGGGGATCGAACCCCTGACCTCGTGATTGCGAACCACGCGCTCTCCCAGCTGAGCTAAAGCCCCGTGCCTGTATTTTCAACGTTCTCAGCTATTTTACCCCCAAACGATTCGCAATGAAAGTGTCTATCGTTTGGCTACCGCTTGGGCTCCCAGCTGAGCTAAAGCCCCGTGCCTGTATTTTCAACGTCAAGCCCCGTATTCCTTCGCCGCATTCCGCATTGCCCGGGATGTCCGTATTTTGCGCGCCGGCGGATTTCACGCATACCGAAAACGGTTTTGTTTGAACGTCCTCTACTATTTTCCGATATATCCGCGTTTTTGTCAAATACAATTTCACATCTTGTTACGCCTTGTTACGTCTGATCGTCTTGTTGACAGTCCGCGCAAATCATGCTTGAATAAATAGTATGAGAGCGATAAACAATCCCAAAATCATAGAACGAAAAGCGGTGCGCGTCGATGTCGGCGCTTTGTCCATCGCGTTGATCGGATATCTGATCATCACTTCGTTTGCGGCGCTCGTAATCGTGTTTATGACCGGCGTCCGAATCAACGGCGTCGTGTATCTGTTGTCGTCGCTGGTCGGTTTGGCGTTCATCCGGTTTTGTTACCGTGGCAATTTCGATCTCGGCGGCATCATGGAAGAGACGCGGGAAATACCCGCGAAAGTGTTGGTCAACGCTTTCGTTTGCGTGGTCGGCCTGCAACCTGTGTTTCAGCTGATGGGGCAAGCGACGGAATGGGTGTTTCTGCAATTCGATCGTGAGATTTCATTTTCCGATTTCAATCCGCATAACGGCGGCTTGATTTTCGTCCTGCTCAATGCGGCGGCGATCGGGCCGGTGGTGGAGGAAATCCTGTTCAGAGGCGTTGCGTTGCGGGTTTTGCTGCGGTACGGCCGCAACTTCGCCATCGTGGTGAGTGCGGCGTTGTTCGGCTTTTATCACGCGAACTTTCTGCAATTCGGCCACTCGTTCGCCATCGGGTTGATATTGGGCTACATCACCTGCCGCTACGCCATCAAATGGGCGATCGTCCTCCATTGTCTGCACAATCTGCTGATGATCGCCGTGTCGATGGCAAACGTGCCGTGGTTTGTCAATTACGGATTTTTCGGCATATTCACGCTGTGGGCAATCGTGATTGCGATCATGAAATTCGGGAAAGTGAAGCGATTTTCCGATAAGGGGCGATCACTCAAAAACGCGTACAAATATGCTGTTTCCGTGCCGTGGCTGCTCGTGTACATCGTCCTTGCCGTGTTCCTCGCCATCGCACAGACCCATGTGATTCCGGCGGATCAGGCATCGTCGGCGCCGGCGCCGAATTTACCCCGCGTCTGAGCATCACGGTTCTCTTTCGATCACGATCTTCACATTGGGCGCGCTTGTCGCGAAAACGTTGCTCGCGTAGCAGAGCGTGAACCGCATAACGTCGCCGACCTTGATGTCCCGCCTTGCGTCTTCGATATCGACAATGGTGTGATCGCTGGACGCGCCAAGTACCTGTACGCCTTCTTCCGCAGGGTAGATCATGTCGGGGAAAGCGTAATCGACCCGGCCCAAAGCCAACAATGCCCGCCGTCGCGCGCCCCTGTCCTCGTACACCTGCTTCATGCCGAAAGCGTCGAACGTGACTTCGCCCACAGGATGCGAGGGTTTGATCTTCACTTCGATGACTTCCGCCTCCAACACGAATACGTCCTGATGCATAAAGCTCATGTCGCAACCGAACAGATCATGGAGATCCTTTGCGTTGATGATCGCTTCGCCCACACGCAGCTGATTGATCCGCGCCGGCATGTCGTGATTGAAGATCCTCGGAAGCGATGTGCTGGCGCCGCCTGAGAGAATTTCCAATGTCCGCCCGATTTCCCGCTCGATCCGTTCCGCGCAATGCACCAATTCATTCATTTTTTCCACTGTGGGGAAAATGGAGCCGTAACAACCCAGGTTTGTTCCCACGCCGGCCAAATACAGATGTTGCAATTCCCGTTCGACGATGCACGCGGCCGCAAGCAAATCCTCCCTGTCCCAAAACCCTTCGCGCAGATCCCCCAGGTCAACCATCAGGATCACCTTATGTCTTTTCCCCTGCTGTTTCGCAGCTTCGTTTAACGCCCGCAGCACTGCAATCTCGCTGTTCAGGCTGATCTCCGCAAGACGTACGACTTCATCGACTTCGCTGGGCATGGGAATGCGGAGCAACATGAAAGGACCTTTTACGCCATACCGGATCGCGTCGCGGATCTGCTCCGTCCGCGACGTGCCGATGTATTGGCAGCCTGCATCCTCAAAGGCTTTCGCACAGGCGGGAATACCCGTGCAACCCTTGATGACACCCACCAAATTCACACCCTGTTCCGTACAGCGCATTTGAATTTGCGCGATGTTGTCGCGGAGTTTTTTTTCGTTCAACACGACCCGCGGATAATACCGATTCATCTCCGTTTCGCACTTTCAAAATTTCTGTTCCGAGGCGGCGCCGCATCGGATGCGCCAACTTCCCAAAAAGAACAACTGCGGCGTCTCGGCGGGTTCTCCCGGCCGACCGTCCGCGATCTCCGATGCACAACATACACTATATTACAAATGCGGCGATTTTTCAATTTTTCGTGGGCGGCGGGCTTCGCCCGGCGGCTTCCTTTTGAAGAGACGTCGACGGACACGGAATCTGTTCCGTTATCTTTTGCCCACGGTAATGATACTCTTGCCGGGCGGCGGGACTCGTGCGGTCGCGGGACATCTGTCCAAAGGTTGGGGACTCCGGCGTACGCGCCAACCGGCGGAGGCAGGTTTTTTTCATGCGCAACAGTTTTTTCATGCGCCAATCGTGATCGGCGCGCGCAGACCGCAATCGCGGCGTCCGCATCGCGACGTCCGCAAAATTTGACAGCATTTCCCTTTCACTGTATACTTTTACAATACGCTTCGGCGTTTCCGTCGCAGAGAACACACAGAACAAAGCAAGAGGTGAAATCGTGAAAAACATCAAGACAATCGCGGTCGGCGCGTTGAAAAAACGTTCGGGAAAAGGTTGCGGAGAGTGCCAAACGTCCTGTCAGTCCGCGTGCAAGACATCGTGTACGGTGGCGAATCAGAAATGCGAAAACGAAAGGATCCTGCCTGCGGAATTCGACGCATGAGGCGCATGAAAGGATCAAACGCGCAGATGAAAGGATCGGACGCGCAAGGGCGAGGTTTGTCCTCATAGGCGGCGATGCATGCGCGACGCAGGGTCAACATGATACATCTTTATCAATTTAAAAATCAAAACATTCTCTTGGACGTCAACAGCGGAGCCGTTCACGCGGTGAGTGGCATCGTGTTTGATCTGCTTTCCCGTTTCACGCGCGAATCGGAAGCTGCGGGCGGTTGCCCGGAGCGCGTCGTATGGGAACGGAGAAAACAATCCATTTCCGAGGCTGTCTGCGCCGCCGGGGACGTCCGTTCCGCGGACGCGGTGAAAGAAGCGATGGCGGAGATCGACGCTCTGGCGGAAAGCGGTATGCTCTTTGCCGGAGATATCGCGCCGGAGGATGTTTCTCCCGAAAGGCGGGGCGCCGTGATCAAGGCGATGTGTCTGCATGTCGCGCACGACTGCAATATGCGATGCGCGTATTGTTTCGGAGACGAGGGCGCTTTCTTGGGCGAACGCGCCCTCCTGTCCGAGGAGACGGGCGCAAAGGCGATCGATTTCCTCTTGGCGCATTCGGGAGACAGGCGCAATCTCGAGATCGACTTCTTCGGCGGAGAACCGCTGATGAACTTTGACGTCGTCCGTGCGCTCGTCCGTTACGGTCGCGAGCGGGAACGGG
>JAISML010000175.1 GCA_031276775.1 Eubacteriales Family XIII. Incertae Sedis bacterium
TTCTTTCTCCGCCCTGCCGTAACCCACGATCGCTTGCTTGATCTGGAGCGGCGTGTATTCGTAGATGGGCAAACCTGAATTGGCGCAGGCAAGAATCGCCGCGCCTCTTGCCTCACCGACCTTGATGGCGGTTTTGGCGTTGCTGTTAAAGAACAATTCCTCCACTGCCGCGACCTCCGGCTCAAAGCGCGCGATCAACTCCATCAGTTGCGCGTAGATGTATTTGAGCCTCGCGGGCATCTCCGTACCCGCTTCGGTGGTCACGGCGCCGCATTCAACCAACGCAAAACGGCCGGCACGCATGTCCACGATACCGTAACCCAAAATGGCGTACCCCGGATCGATCCCCAATATCCGCACAGAAACCTCACATCGATTCGTTATCTGTAACTCTGTTCCACCGCCACCGCAACGGCGACGGTGGCGCCGACCATGGGATTGTTGCCCATGCCGAGGAAGCCCATCATCTCCACGTGCGCGGGCACGGAACTGGAGCCGGCAAACTGCGCGTCGGAGTGCATTCTTCCCATCGTGTCGGTCATGCCGTACGAAGCGGGTCCCGCCGCCATGTTGTCGGGATGGAGCGTCCTGCCCGTACCGCCGCCGGAAGCCACGGAAAAATATTTCTTTCCCTGCTCCGCGCATTCCTTTTTGTAGGTTCCCGCCACCGGATGTTGAAACCGCGTGGGATTTGTGGAATTGCCCGTAATGGAAACATCCACCTGTTCCAAATGCATGATGGCGACGCCTTCACGAACATCGTCGGCGCCGTAGCACCGCACCTTGGCGCGTTCGCTGTCGGAATACGCGATCTCCTGCGCGACCGTCACCTTGCCGGAACCGTAGTCAAACTGCGTCCGAACATAGGTGAAGCCGTTGATCCGCGAGATGATCTGCGCCGCATCCTTGCCAAGACCGTTCAGAATGACGCGAAGCGGAAGTTTCCTGCTCTTGTTGGCATTCTGCACGATGCCGATCGCGCCCTCGGCGGCCGCAAAACTCTCATGCCCCGCGAGGAACGCAAAGCACTTCGTGTCGTCGTGAAGGAGACGCGCAGCCAGATTGCCGTGCCCCAGACCGACTTTCCTGTCTTCCGCCACGGAGCCGGGGATGCAGAAAGCCTGCAGGCCGACGCCGATGTCCGACGCCGCCTCCGCCGCTTTGCGCGCGTCCTTTTTCAGCGCGACGGCGGCGCCGAGGGTGTAGGCCCACCCTGCGTTTTCAAAGGCGATCGACTGAATGCCCCGCACGATGTCGCGGGGCGAAAAGCCGGCGTCCGCGCACAGTTTCTCCGCTTCCTCCAAATCCGCGATGCCGTACTCGTTCAGAACGGCTTCGATCTTGCCGATGCGCCGCCCATAATTTTCAAAGGTTACCATTCCATCTCCTCCTATTCTTCACGCGGATCGATATAGCTTGCCGCTTCCCCGAATCTCCCGTAAGATCCGGTCGCAGTCCTAATGGCTTCGTTCGCGTCGACGCCTTTTCTGACGGCGGCCATCATCTTGCCCAAATGGACGAATTCATAACCGATCACGAGATTGTCCCTGTCCAAGGCGAGTTTCGTCACATAGCCTTCGGCCATTTCAAGGAAGCGGACGCCTTTCGCTTTCGTGCCGTACATGGTTCCCACCTGGCTCCGCAAGCCCTTGCCCAAGTCCTCCAATCCGGCGCCGACGGGCAGTCCGCCTTCCGAAAACGCCGTCTGGGAACGTCCGTAGACGATCTGCAGGAACAGTTCGCGCATCGCCACATTGATGGCGTCGCAGACCAAATCTGTGTTGAGCGCCTCAAGCAGAGTCTTGCCCTGCAGGATCTCCGCGGCCATCGCCGCCGAATGCGTCATCCCGCTGCAACCGATGGTTTCGATGAGCGCTTCCTCGATGATCCCCTCTTTCACATTCAAGGTGAGTTTGCAGGCGCCTTGCTGCGGCGCGCACCAACCTACGCCGTGCGTGAGCCCGCTGATGTCGCTGTTTTCCCTGACCTGTATCCATCTGCCCTCTTCGGGGATGGGCGCGGGACCGTGATACGCGCCCTTTGCGACAGGGCACATATGTTCAACTTCGCCGGAATAAATCATGTGTTTTCTCCTCTCCGTTCATCGTATATTCCCTTTCCGAACATAAAAAAACGACGCCTTTCGGGGTCATGTCCGGTAACATTTTATCTCTGTGGGACAACGCCCGTAACCATCATCATTATAAATCGGAGCCCGGTTCTTGTCAAATGTTCCCAAAGTCCGTGCGCAAATACCGTTGCACAAACTGGAATTAAATGGTATAATGTGCATAACAATTCATGAGGAGGGTATTCCATGAGATATTCCAGACAGAACAAGATACTCGAACTGATCGGGGATTATGAAATAGATACACAGGAAAAATTGGCAAATATGTTAAAAAACAGCGGCTTTGATGTGACGCAAGCCACCGTTTCGAGGGACATAAGGGAATTGCGGCTGTTCAAGACGCCCACCGCTTCCGGTAAGCATAAATATACTGCCGCAGATCACATCGACCACTCCGTCACCGACCGCTTTGTCAAGATATTCAAGGAAACCATCCGAAGCGTCGCCTCTTCCGGAAACATCGTGGTGGTAAAAACCCTGCCGGGCTGCGCCAACGCGGCGGCGGAGAGCATCGATTCTTTGGATTTTGCCCACGTGCTGGGCACCATCGCGGGAGACAACACGCTCATGCTGATCGCGGACGATCCGGGCAACGTACCCGCGTTGGTCGAACAATTTGACGAACTTTTGCAATAGGAGCGGCGTTGCTTTGCCTCGGGGCAGCTTGCCGACAGAAACGGAACGGAATGATTTCCCACATACACATCAGAGATTTCGCAATCATTGAACGCATTGACGTCGATCTGCATCCGGGTCTGAATGTCGTCACGGGAGAAACCGGCGCGGGCAAATCCATCATCATCGAGGCGATCAG
>JAISML010000233.1 GCA_031276775.1 Eubacteriales Family XIII. Incertae Sedis bacterium
CATGCCGCCGTTTGCGCCGCCCGCATCGTTTGCGCCGCCCGCGTGATCATTCCCGACGGTCGCCATGCAAAAGTATATTCCCATTGCGGTATGCGGACGCACTGCGGAGAAACCCTCACAGCATATCATGCGACCGTCCAAGTCAAAACATCGGTTTTGAAAAGAGGAGAGAGGGATGGGTGCGAACGCCGCCTTGGCCGCAAGATCGGCAAAGCGCCGATCCCGTATCGCAAACATTTCATCCGTTGCGGTGCAGCGAAAAATCCGCCGTCCGTCAGGCCTGCGCCCGGGTTTGCAATCCGTGGCATTCCCGCCTCCGCGATCGGATTCGGGACAGGAAGCGTCTCCGGTTCCGGCGATCATGGCGCGAATACCCGGGAAAGAGAAGAAGATGCGTTCCGCCGCGCCGGCGAGCGCGTCCCTGTCGAATGCAAGGATATCAGGCATCCAGGATCACCTTGATCTTCCCCGCGATCGCTTCGATGACGGGCACCGTCACGCTGTTTCCGAACTGCCGATAGAGATGAACATCGGCCTGTTCCAACTTGAAAGCGTCCGGAAATCCCTGCAGTCTCGCCCACTCCCGCGGAGTCAATTTGCGAATGCCTTCGCGGTTGATCTCCCCTTTGATCTTGGTGACCGGCGTAAAGTCCGTCAACCGATCGTCGATGATCAGGTTCCGTTCCCTGCCCATCCCTCCGCACACGATGGCTCCCGCGACGCCGTTGGTGTCCCGTATCTCATAGCCGAAGCCGTTGCCCTTGGAGACGTGCCGCGCTTTATGCCGCCGCAGGGTTTCCAGGTATCTTGTGCTGAGGTAATATTTTGCGGACACGGTTTCCCGCTCCATGATGTCCCTGATCCGCCCGGAAGCGGCGCGCCCTTGCGGGAACGCAAACTTGGACGCGTCCACGTCGTTCCTGAACGCGACGATATAGATGCGCTCTCTGTTTTGCGGCACGCCGAAATCCTTGCTGTTCAACACCTCGGTGCAAACCCCGTATCCAATCTCGCGCAATGTGTTGACAATGATCGCCAACGTCCTGCCGCGGTCATGCATTTTCAGACCTTTGACATTCTCGCAGAAGATCGCTTTGGGGCGGTGGTATTCGCAGATGCGCGCCACATCGAAAAACAGAGAGCCCCTGGCCTGACCCTTGTAATCGTCCTCAAATCCCTTTTTGCGCCCGGCAAGGCTGAATGCCTGGCACGGGAATCCCGCGAGACAGAGGTCAAACGCGGGTATCTCCTCCTCTGCAATACGGGTAATGTCGCCCCTTATCTCAAACGGATCGTCGAAATTCGCCCGGTAGGTTTGCCGCGCGTGCGCATCCCATTCGCTGACGAACACCGTATCGAGCGCGCCGTTGAATGCGCGCTCGAAGCCCAGGCGTATGCCGCCTATGCCCGCAAACAGGTCTATGGATTTGTATTTCCTTTCGGCTTTCATGCCAATTTGTCTCTTCCCCGCGTTTCCGCTTGCGGCGCTTTCAGTTTGAGATCAGCAATTCGCTGATGGGACTGCGTTCTTTCGCGTTGCTGTTGATCCTGCGCGTGGCGTAAGCGCGTTCGATGCGAAACCCGGAATACAGCAACTCGAAGAACCTGTCTTGCGCATCGACGCTTCCCGGATCTGAATTGCTCACCACGACTTTCGCGCCTCTGCGCGCCAACATGGCGACATATGCCGCAAGTTCCCGCTGTGCCGCATCGTCGAAGCCGCTTTCGGTGTATGCGGTAAAATTCGCGGTCTTTGTCAAAGGCCGGTACGGCGGATCGACATAGACAAAGGTTCTGTCGTCGATAAAATCCGAAGACGTCCGATAATCCCCGCATGCGATTGTCACCTTCCGCAATTTCTCCGAAATCGCGCGCAGATTCGTCTCATCGCAGATCGACGGATGTGCGTAAGCGCCGGGCGGCACATTGTACGCGCCGCTCCGGTTCACCCGGTACAAACCATTATAACAAGTCTTGTTCAGAAAGACAAAGAGCGCGGCGCATTCGACCGCATCGTACGCATCCGCATCTGCCGTCAATTTATTTTTTGCTTCATTGAATAGGCGGCGCTTTTCATAAAAATACTGTGCCCGCGCTTCCGCATCCAGAGAGAGATATTCCTTTTGCAGAACCGTCAAGGCCGAAATCAAAGGCTCGACGGCGTTTTTAATCGCAGAATACGCGCAGATCAGTTCCCGGTTGACGTCACAGGCGTAGACGCTTTCCACCTCAAAACGATCGAGGACGTCAAAAAGCACGGCGCCGCCGCCGACAAACGGTTCGGCGTACTTTGTGTAACGCGTTCCAAGCCCTTCAGGGTACAACGCGCGAATTTCCCCAAGCAACTGTCCTTTGCCGCCCGCCCATTTCACAAACGGCCTGATGTTTTGTCCGACACCCATGCAGAACCTCCGACTGCGCTTACTGTTCTTATAACGTACCATTTTATGTCCGGCGCGTCAATGCGGGCGGGACGCTCCGTATGCGTGTGCGCTTTGGATTGCGATCCGGGTCGCATCTATCCCCCGCCCGAAGCCCGCTTCCGTATGCGGGTGCAAATTCGCCTTGTCAAGGGTATAATAATATTGCAGATGGGCTGTTTGTCATTGGCCGAAACCGTAGGATCCGTCCGGGAGGTTACCGTATGTATGCATCACAAGGATTTCGTCCTTTTCCTCGAACAACGCCGGAAGCACAGAATACGTCTTCCGCGGTTGTCAGAGAGTTCGGCGACGCGCCGGCGCCGTCGAAAAACCGGCAGGCGATGCGGGCGCGGGATTTGCTTTGCATGAGTACCGGTCATGCGCAAGATGCCACACTGCCCGCGCTGACCTCTCCCGACGGTGATTGGATCGAAACGTTTTTGTCCCTATCTGTGGAGTATGCGCCCGGCGCCCATTTTCCGTACAATACCGGAGCTTCCTTTATGCTTTCGGCGATTTTGCAAAAAGTGTCCGGCGAAAAACTGCCGGATTGTCTTGCGCCGCGGCTTTGTACAAAAATCAGACCGGTGTGCGCCTGAGCGGCGTACCGGAGAAGTCGCTTTGACAGAAAATGATTTCCTTTGCGCGCGCGGCAAGGCCATACATGCGAGAACCTTCATGCGATGGATCCGCCGCCTTGCTGCTTAAGAGGTAAAAATGAAAAACGTGTTCATCTGTATCATCCTCACCTCCGTCCTGTTTACGACGCTTGAACCTGTGGGCAAGCTTATCGCGGAGGATGTGTCGCCGATGCTCATAACGGCGATCCGATTTTTGCTGGGCGGGCTGGTGTTGCTGTGGCCCGCGATTTACGCAATCAGGAAAGAAAAGCTGAAAATCACCGCCAAACTCTTGCTGAAAACCGCGCTCTTGGGTGTTGTGATGGTGTGCGGCGCAATGGTCTTGCTGCAGCAGGCGATCTATCTGTCCGCTTCGCCCGCAGTGGTGGCCATTGTGTTTTCGACCAATTCGGTTTTCAGCATGTTGCTTGCGCGACCGATTCTGCGGGAAAAAATCGGCAGACGGCATGCGGTCGCCTTTGCGCTGTGCATGTGCGGGATTTTGTCCGGCGCGGATGTGACGGGCGGCGTATCGATCCCGCCGGTTTTGCTGACGGGGTTGGCTGCGGTGATTTTCAGCTTGTACACAGTGCTTTGCAAAAAAGCGATGACCGATATCCCGGGCGCCGCAGTCACATGTTTTTCGTTTTTGTTCGGAGGGGGCGTACTGATGCTGGCGCAAGCGATGATGGGCGTTGAAGTGGGCCGGTTCATCAATGCCGAAACCTTGCCGTCTCTTTTGTATTTGGGCGTCGCCGTCACCGGCGCAGGATTTTGGAGCTATTTCAAAGCGCTCGATCTGTCCACCGCGTTCAACGCTTCCCTGGTCTTTTTCATCAAACCGGTTCTGACCCCGTTTGCGGTTTGGATCATCAACGGTTTGCCGCCCGGGGCGAATATTTTTGTCGCGTCGGCGCTGGTGATCGCCGGCTCGATCGTCGCGACAAAGCAACCCGGAGACCGCACACGGATCGGAACGAGAGGATGAATCAGCGTGAAATTATTTGATTTGAATGGGATATGGCAGATGCGGATCGAAGACGGCGACGAATGACTCTCGGCCAATATACCGGGCAGTGTGGCGTCCAGTCTGCTCAGGCACGGGAAAATCGCCGATCCATACCTGCGGGACAATGAAAGCAAGGCGTTGCCGGAGTTTGAAAAGGACTATGTTTTCCAAAGAGATTTTGAATTGCCCGCCGATGCGTTGGCGCATGACCGTACCTTGTCGCATTGCGCCGGGCTGGACACAATCGCCGATGCCGCGCTGAACGGCGTTGCGATCGCCGGCGTCGACAACATGCACCGCACCTGTGCGTTTGATGTGAAATCCCGGCTCCGCACCGGCGGCAACACCGTCACCCTCACATTTTATTCGCCGGTAAAATACTTGGCGGATCATCCCCCGATCATTGGCAAGCCCTATGCTTCCATCCGCAAGGCTTCCTGTATGTTCGGCTGGGACT
>JAISML010000021.1 GCA_031276775.1 Eubacteriales Family XIII. Incertae Sedis bacterium
GATCAGGGCCGCGGGAATGCATCCGCCGGAGGGGCCTCCCATCTGCACCGCCTTGAACGCCTTGTCATTCTTGATGCCGTCGCCGATGCCGAAGATGACGTCCTTCAGAGGGAGGCCCATGGGCACCTCCACCAAACCGCCTTTCCGGATCTTGCCCGCCAAGGCAAACACTTTCGTGCCCTTTGATTTGTCGGTGCCCATCGCGCCGAAAGCGGCGCCTCCGGCGGTGATGATCCATGGGACGTTCGCAAATGTCTCCACGTTGTTGATATTGGTCGGTTGCTGCCAAAAACCTTTCTGGGCGGGAAACGGCGGCTTGAGTCTCGGCATCCCACGCTCTCCCTCGAGAGACGCGATCAACGCCGTTTCCTCTCCGCAGACGAACGCGCCCGCGCCCGCCTTGATGCGGATGTCGAAATCAAAACCGCTGCCCATGATATTCTTCCCCAGAAAACCTTTCGCCCGCGACTGGGCGATGGCGATCTCCAATCTGGCCACTGCCAACGGATATTCCGCCCGCACATAGATGACGCCTTCATTGGCGCCCATCGCGAAACCGCCGATGGTCATCCCCTCCAGGAGAGAGTGCGGATCGCCTTCCAAGACCGAACGATCCATAAACGCGCCCGGATCGCCTTCGTCGGCGTTGCATACCATATATTTGTTCTCGCCGCGATTGTTCTTCGCCGCGTTCCATTTGAACCAAGTGGGGAAACCCGCCCCGCCGCGGCCCCGAAGCCCCGATATCCTGATCTCCTCGATCACCGCGTCAGGAGTCATGGAGGACAGCGCTTTTCGCAACCCCCCGTAGCCGCCCGTCGCGATGTACGCTTCGATGTTTTCCGGGTCGATGTAACCGGCATTTCTCAGCACAATCCTCTGCTGCCTGCTCAAAAAAGACTCGTCCTGTTCGCTGATGAGCAGATCCTCGGCGACCTTGCCCTTGCGCAGATGCTCCTCCACGATGGCGGTTACGGATTCGGGTCTGACCTTGACATAGCGCGCAGACAGTTTTTCACCGTCGTCATAGACGTCCACGATGGGTTCCAGATAACAGTTTCCCACGCAACCCGCCTTCTCCACACGCACATCGAAACCGGCCGTCTCAATCTGCCGGATCAATTCATCGGCGGTCTTCCGCGCCCCGGAAGCGATGCCGCAGCTTCCTTGTCCTACTACTATTTTCATCTATTCTCTCCTCTTCACTTGTCTTTTTTCCGCATCTGCGGCTTGTCCTCCCTCTCTCCTCAGTTGCGTACATCTAAGTACGCGCCTTCGTCGTTCGGTCGTCCGCGCCGCACCTGCGAAAAAAATCCTGCGTGACCTTCACCCGTCTTTTTCCCGCATCCGCAACCGGTTCCCATTCCTCCCCGGCCGCTTACCTCCGGGTACGCGCTTTCGTCGTTCGGTCGTCCGCGCCTTCGTCTTCAGGTTCTCGCCCGGATCTGTTCCAACGCTTTTACCGCGGATTCCTTCGTCAGGTTGCCGAACGTCTCCTCCCCGTCCGGCCCCTTGATCATCATGACCGGCGCCAAGCTGCAACACCCGAGACAGGCCACATTGTTCAGCGTGAACTTGTTGTCCGCCGTGGTTTCCCCGTCGGCGATCCCCAAATGCTCCGAGATGGCTTCCTCTATGAGAGCCGCGCCATTTACGTGGCACGCGGTTCCCTTGCACAGCATGATAAGATATTCCCCGATCGGTTCCAATCGGAATTGCGTGTAGAAAGTCGCCACTCCGTAAATTTTTGCCGGAGCGACGCCCGTCCTTGCCGAAATGTAGTTGATCGTGTCCAAAGAAAGATATCCGTAAATATCCTGCGCCTGTTGGAGAATCGATATCAGGCTGCCTTTCAGATTGCCGTACTTTGCCAGAACCGGGACAAGTTCCTTGAAATCGGCGTCGTTGATGGTGGTTGCGCAACCACTCGCTTCACACATATTTTCCTCCACTTCCGATGTCTGCATATGCGAAATACCGTCACTCTCGGCTTTCGTCAAGCGTCAAGGCAATCACATCGAATAACAGGCTCATGATATCAAAAAAGAGAAGATGATTCAAGAGCGGAAACGTAAAAACATATGGAAATCCAAAGGTTTCACATTTCGGAATTTTTGCACTTTTCCGAGTGGGGAACCGCGAGCGAACTCACATCTCCGCGACGAACATGGTAAGCGCCAGCCGATCTCCGTAGAGTCCCGTCTTGATGTCGCGATCCACGCGATACAACCTGTCCAGCAATTTCATGAGCGCGGAAACGGAATAATTGTCGGCGAAGCCGGCAACTCGTTTCAGGCGAAAATCGCTCTTGACGCCCAACGCTTTGGAAATCTCGGAAAACGGCCGGGAACGTTCTTTCATCTCCTTGTATCCGAGCATGATCTCAAACTGACCGGTCAGGAGCGCGAGCAGCCTGTACGCCGCATCCCCTTTGGAAGAAATGTTCTCAAGCAACTCCAGCGCGTCTCCCTTGCGGCCGGAACTGACGGCGTCGAGCAACGCGAAGACGTGCGTATCGTCGGCCGCGTCCATGCAGGCGACGACGTCGGCCAAACCGGCCGTTCTGCCCTCGTTCAAAGAAGCATGGGCCGCGACGCGCCTGACGTCGCTTTCGACGGAGAAGAGATCGACGGCGGACTCGCGGTCAAAATACCCGGAGGCGTTCACCACCGCATCGGCGATCTCATCGGAAACGGCAACGTTCGCCATTTTGAAACGACCTTTGACAAAGGCATGCAAATCTTCCCTGCCCAAACGCGAAAATTCATATGCGCGCCCGTGCGCGACAATCGCCTTGTAGAGCGCGGGACGTTTGGGGAAAGATGCCGCCGTAAAGATCAGGAGGGTGGAAGCGGGCGCCGACGGCAGGTAACGCGCCAGCGCCGCGCCTTTCGGCGAAGTATGGAATTTTTCGTCGCCGGGAAATCCCGCCGCGACGACGACCCGTTTCTCGGAAACCATGGGCAAGGTATCGCAGGCAGCGATGATGTCGTCCGTTTCCGCTTCCTCTGCGTCAAAACGCAGGAAATCCAAAGAAACCGCAGCCGGTTCCACAAACCGTTGCATGAGCCGCTTTTCATAGGTTCCCGTCAAAAGCGCCTCGGAGCCGTGGAGCAGGATCGTCCGCACGTCGCGCAGATCGTTGTTTTTCAGGTCTCGCTCAATCTGTCTGAATCCGTGCAACGCTTGAGATTTCAAGAATCTTCCCCTTTTCAACATGGATGCTCACCGCTCCGTCCAAATCGTTTCTGTATGTCATTATATCATTTTCGCGCAACTTTTCAAGAATCTCCCGCGTCGGATGTCCGAAGGTATTGCGCCCCACCTGTATGACGGCAATCCGGGGCGCCGCCGCCCGCAAAAACGCATCTCCGGTCGATGTCTTGCTGCCGTGGTGCCCCACCTTGAGAATGGTCGCTTTCAGCGAAAGACCTTTCGAACCGGGCTCGCCCGGTTCTCCGACGCCACCCGTTTCCCCGAC
>JAISML010000074.1 GCA_031276775.1 Eubacteriales Family XIII. Incertae Sedis bacterium
GATCACCTCCGTGAAGCCGAAAGCCGCTTTTTATCTCTTCCCCAAGATAGATGTGAAAAAATACCGCATCATGGACGACGAGCAATTCGTTTTGGATTTCCTCCACGAACACCATGTGCTGATGACGCACGGTCGGGGGTTTAACTGGCCGGACGTGGATCATTTCCGCATCGTGTACCTGCCGGCAGTGGACGCGCTCAGAGATATCGCGGACAGGATGCGCACATTTCTTCTCACCTATCACCATTGAGCGCACCCGCTCTGCGGCTGAACGCGAGAGCGGGGATTCCATGGGAACAGCAACCGGAAATATGCAATTGCGCGCGCGACGGAGTTCGCAGGCCAAATCGATTCGGGCGGCAGATGGCGATTGGGCGCGGGTCGACGCGCAGACGAACGGAACGGAGAAGAATATGTTTGAAAAACAGACAATCGAAAATGTTGCCGAATCCTTGCAAACCTCGATCAAGTCGGGACTTTCGACCGTTGCGGCGGCACAGCGGTTGGCGGAGAACGGCCGGAATGTTTTTGAGGAACAGAAAAAGAAGACCGCCGCCCAACTGTTCCTTTCCCAGTTGAACGATCCGATGATCTTCATTCTGATGGCGGCGGCGGTGATATCCGCGGTTCTGCGGGAATACGCGGATGCGGCCATCATTTTGGCCATCATCGTCCTGAACGCGATCATCGGCGTGATACAGGAATCAAAAGCTGAAAAATCACTGGAAGCCTTGAAAAAACTCTCCAGTCCCGCAGCTTTGACGCGGCGTGACGGTCTTGTGTCCGAGATCGCGGCGGCAGATCTGGTCGTGGGGGATCTGGTCATCTTGGAAGCGGGCAGAATTGTTCCCGCAGATATCCGTCTTACGGAAACGATCAATCTGAAAGTGGAGGAGTCCGCGCTGACGGGCGAATCCGTCCCGGTCGAAAAGGACGCGTCGTTCGTCGCAAGCTCAGATCTCGGAATTGGCGATCGCGTCAACATGGCTTATCTGTCCACAGGGGTCGCCTACGGCAGGGGAGAGGGTATCGTCGTCGCGGTGGGCATGAACACGGAGATGGGCAAGATCGCGCGGATGATCAGCGAAGAGAAAGAGGAGATGACTCCCCTTCAAAAGAAGCTTGCCGGCTTGGGCAGGATTCTCGGCGTCATGGCCGTCATCATCTGCGCCGCGCTCTTCGGCGTGGCGCTTTTGCAGGGCAGGGATATGTTCGAAATGTTGCTGACAGCCATTTCGCTGGCGGTGGCCGCCATCCCGGAAGGCTTGCCGGCCGTCGTGACCATCGTCTTGGCTCTGGGCGTCCAACGGATGGTCAAAGTGAACACCATTGTGCGAAAACTGCCGGCGGTGGAAACGCTGGGTTCCGTCAGCGTAGTCTGTTCCGACAAGACGGGAACGCTCACACAGAACAAGATGACGGTGACGAAAGCGTATTCGGCCGGCCGGTTGATCGATGCGGAAGCATTGGATTGCGAACGCGACAAACGGTTCGTGGACGGTTTTGTACTCTGCACGGACGCGGAGATCGATCGGGGGCGCGCGTTGGCCATCGGCGATCCGACGGAATTGGCGCTCCTCTATATGGGTGAAAAAAAAGGCGTTTCCAAGCAGGAGCTTACACTTGCTTTTCCGCGCGTCGGCGAGTTGGCTTTTGATTCGGAACGCAAGATGATGACGACCCTGCATCGTTTGGAGGACGGCAGCACCGTGTCGTTCACCAAAGGCGCGATGGACAATATTTTGGAACGCTGTGACAACATCGACGAAGGGGGCGAAATTCGTCCCTTGACGGTCGCCGACAAGGACGCAGCCGTCGGGATCGCCGCTTCCATGGCGGGCGACGCGTTGCGCGTGTTGGCCTTGGCGTACAGGACGGGCGACAGGACGCCGTCGGAAGAGCACCTGATCTTTCTCGGTCTGGTCGGCATGATCGACCCGCCGAGACCCGAAGCGCCGGGTGCGGTGGCCGAATTCCGGGAGGCGTCCGTTGCGACGGTGATGATCACGGGCGATCACCGCGATACGGCTTTTGCCATTGCGAAAGAGATCGGCATCGCGGACAGTCCGGAACAATGCGTTTCCGGTGCGGATCTGGATGCGATGACCCAGGAAGAACTGAATGCGGCCGTGCCGAAATTGCGGGTTTTCGCGCGCGTGTCGCCGCAACACAAGGTCATGATCGTCAAAGCGTTCAAATCGCACGGTCACATCGTTTCCATGACGGGAGACGGCGTGAACGACGCCCCGTCTTTGAAAGCCGCCGATATCGGCGTGGCCATGGGGATCACGGGTACGGATGTATCCAAAGGCGCGGCCGATATGATTCTCACGGACGACAATTTTGCAACCATCAGGTTCGCCATCCGGGAAGGGCGCAACATATACAACAATATCAGGGAAACGGTCCTGTTTCTGCTTTCGTCCAATCTCGGGGAGATTGTCACGATGTTCGGCGCCATCGTCGTCGGTCTTTTGTCTCCGTTGCGGGCGATTCATATCCTGTGGATCAATCTCATCACGGATTCCCTGCCGGCCTTGGCTTTGGGTGTGGACGCGCCGGAGGACGATATCATGAAGCATCCGCCCCGCGACGCGGGGGAAGGGATATTTTCGCGCGGCGGGATGGCCGTCACGGTCATGTTCGGCGCGCTGATCGGTTGTGTGACTCTGGGCGCGTTCCTGTACGTTCCCATTTCCGTTCTGCTGCGGGACGGCGCGGAAGTTTCGTTGCGGAGCATCGACGCGGTTTTGGGCGACGGACTGCTCTACGCGAAAGCGCAGACGTTCGCCTTTACGACGTTGGCCATATCACAGCTGTTCAACGCGATCGGTTTCAAGAAGTTGGACAAGTCCGTATTTAGAACCAATCATCTGGAAAACAAGATGATGA
>JAISML010000072.1 GCA_031276775.1 Eubacteriales Family XIII. Incertae Sedis bacterium
CGGAGGGATTGTTGCCCGCCGGGGCATATGATAAGATATGGAACGAGGAGATTGGATGATGAAAACGAAGACAGGCAATACGATAAAATCGACCCTTGCCCTGACATTGGCCGCATTCATATGGGGCATGGGGTTTGTGGCGCAGCGATCGGGCATGGAGTATGTGGGACCTTTTTTCTTTTCCGGAGCGCGCATGTTGTTGGGCGCGATCACCATCGCCGGCGTCACGGCAGCGGGCGGGGCGCGGACGCGCGGCAAAACCGGCATTCCATTCGCCCGCCTTGTGAAAGGCGGCGTCGCCGCCGGCGGCGTTCTGTTCCTTGCGGGGAATTTTCAGCAAGTGGGTTTGGTCGTCACCACCGCTTCCAAGGCGGGATTTCTGACGGCTCTTTATATCGTGCTCGTCCCCATATTGGGTATGTTCCTGAAACACAAAACGCATTGGAACACATGGGTCAGCGTGCTGATCGCGGCGGTCGGCCTGTACTTTCTCTGCATTACGGCAAACCTGGACATTTCGGCGGGCGACTTCATCGTCCTGATCGGCGCGCTGTTTTGGGCTGTTCACATTCTCGTAATCAATCACTGCGTACAGGGTCTCACGCAGACGGAGGTGATGAAGCTCTGCGTCTTTCAGTTCATGACATCGGGCATTCTCAGCCTGATCTGCGCGCTTTTCTTTGACGGATTTTTTGTGTCGGGAACATTCGACGGAGCGGACGTCCTCAAGGTCATGCCCGCGATTCTGTACGCCGGCGTTCTCTCCGCGGGCGCGGGTTTCACACTGCAGGCCGTCGGTCAGAAGTACGCAAATCCGTCGGCGGCCTCGATCATCATGAGTTTGGAAGCGGTGTTCAGCGTCGTCGGCGGATTTTTGATCCTGGATGAACGCTTTACGGGCAGAGAAATTTTCGGATGCATTCTCATGTTCGCGGCGGTCCTGTTGGCGCAAATACCCGTTGCAAACAAAGTCCCTGCCGGCTCCCGGCAGTAGGGCGCCCGGAACCGTCCCGATCCCGGAAAGCGTCACACGGCCGATCCGCTGTGGTTTTGCGGCAAACAACACACAATACCGCGAACCCGACAAGCGGATTCGCGGTATGAGAGGAGGTATGTCGGCATTGGAAAATGCCGTGAGAAATGCTTGTTTGTTATCCGTTGAACGCTTGATCCAGATCGGCGATCAGGTCTTTGACGTTTTCCGTGCCGACGGACAGCCTTACGGTGTTGGGATGTATGCCCTGTTCTTCCAATTCTTCCGCCGTGAGCTGGGAATGCGTCGTGGTGGCCGGATGGATCACGAGCGACTTCACATCGGCGACATTGGCGAGCAGAGAGAAGATCTGCAAGCGGTCGATAAATGCATGCGCTTCGGCCTGTCCCCCTTCGATGTCGAATGTGAAGATGGAACCCGCTCCCTTGGGGAAGTATTTCCTGTACAGCGCGTGGCTGGGATCGTCGGGCAACGACGGATGATGTATTTTGCGCACTTTCGGTTGCGTTTTCAGGTATTCGATGATCGCCAGCGTATTCTCGACATGCCGCTCGACCCGCAGGGACAGGGTTTCCAATCCCAGGATAAAGAGGAACGCATTGAGCGGCGCGATGGCTGAACCGGTATCCCTGAGCAGAATCGCCCTGATGTAGGTGACGAAAGCCGCCGGGCCCGCAGCCTCACTGAAAGAAACGCCGTGATAACTCTCGTTGGGTTCGGAGATGTTCGGAAACTTTCCGCTCGCTTTCCAGTCGAACTTTCCGCTCTCCACAATGACGCCGCCCAGCCCCGTGCCGTGCCCGCCGATGAACTTCGTCGCGGAGTGAACGACTATGTCCGCACCGTAGTCGATGGTTCTCAGCAGGTTTGGCGGCGTGAACGTGGCGTCCACAACGAGAGGTATCCGGTGTTTGTGCGCCAATTCCGCCAACGCTTCAAAGTCGACTACGTTCGAATTCGGATTGCCGAGCGTTTCGATCAGTATCAACTTGGTGTTGGGCCGGATGGCGTTTGCAAAGCTTCCTTCCTCTTCCGGATCGACAAAGGTCGTTTCGACGCCGAACAGGGGAAGCGTGTGCGCGAGTAAATTGTATGTGCCGCCGTAGATGGTCTTTTCCGCGACGATGTGATCGCCGGCTTGGGCAAGCGCCTGAAACGTGTAGGTGAGCGCCGCCGCGCCCGAGGAAACCGCGAGCGCCGCCGTGCCGCCTTCGAGCGCCGCGATGCGTTTTTCGAAGACATCCTGCGTCGAATTGGTCAGACGGCTGTAGATATTGCCCGGATCCGCGAGACCGAACCTTGCCGCAGCGTGCGCCGCGTCATGAAAGACGTATGCGGTCGTCTGATAAATGGGAACCGCCCTGGCGTCGGTGGCCGGATCCGCGTCTTCCTGTCCAATGTGAATCTGCTTGGTTTCAAATGCCCAGTTTTCCGTATTGGTCGCTCTTGCCATTGTTGCCTCCTTGCCGCGTACGGGCGGCTGTATTTCACTGCACTTGTTATTCCGGCCGGTTTCTTTCCGATTGTGCCTTTTCCATCATACCGGACGTGTTCCCGTTTTTCCATATGTGATATACTGTTGTTTTCATATATGTTTAATATGATTATAATCGCCGGCCGGCGGTATGTCAATAGGGAAATTAAATTTTTTGGAAAAATGTTGACGTAGTTTTCAACCAACCAAAATGTTGACATGGGTAGCACTGACCTTTGCAACCAACCAAAATGTTGACATCGCTTTCTCCGTCGCCGCAAGATCTGTGTTCGACGGATGCTGTTGCGTTTCATAGGAGAATGGTAACGCATCGCTGTTACCACCCAAAAGATTGGCTGCTGTCATTCGCGCGTTGCAAACTCTCGCAAAAAGCGGTACAGTATCTTTTAGAGGGTGCGAACGTTCGCAATCGTAGTGCAAAATATGCGGATCACAGTGGAAACGGAAAGGCTTTGACGGGACACAACGACTCATGAAACGGTTTGTCATAACCACGATCGCTTTGCTGATCGTCAGTGCGGCGGCTTTCTGCGTCATCTCCCTGCCGCGCGACAGGGGAACGGAACGGGCCGAAGCCGGCACGCTCGACCTCACCGGCGCGAATTTTGAAGACTTGATTCATCCGCTCGACGGGGAATGGGATTTCTATTACGGGCAGCTCTGCGCCCCGGAGGACTTCGCGGTCGGCGCGCCCGCACAACCGATCGGCAAATCGTACGTTTCCGTTCCGGGCTCATGGACCGACGCGGGTTATCCCGCGCGCGGAACGGGAACCTATCGGCTGATTTTGGAGACCGAAAGGGAGAGTACGCTCATGCTGCACATGCCGGAGGTCACGGCTGCGTGCGTCGTATACATAGACGGTAAAAAGGTACACGAAGCCGGGCGACTCGGCGCAACGGACGGATATCTGCCCGCCGCCCGCAACGAATTCATCAGCGTCACGCCGAAGAACGGACGGACGGAGATCATCGTACAAGCTGCGAACCGACCCGGCGCGGACGTGAGCGGTCTGTACTACAGCATATGCGTCGGCAGAGCAAGCGTTCTGTTGGGCGACGCCATGTTACGGCGCGTCCTGCTCGCCGCTGTCTTCGGCATGATGCTGATGATGGCGCTTTACCATTTCGCGCTGTTTTTGTGGGGTCGGCGCGAGAAAATATACCTTTGGTACATCCTTTACGTCGTTGTCACCGTATTGCGTTTGTCGATGGAATCCAACGCGCTGGTTCAGCTTTTCGCGCCGGACGGCATGACCGAAAGACTGTTCGGCGTATTCATGTCCTGCTTCGCCGCGCAGGCGCTGTGCCTGATCCTGTTTACCTTTGAGGTGTTCGGCATTCCTTATTGGCCGCGCGGATCGCTTGCGCACACTGCAAACACGCTATGCGGCGGCATCATGATCGCCGACGTCCAACGGCGTCTGCGGCGGATCCTGTTCAACCGCATCTTTTACGCACTGTGCGCCGGCGTCATGGCGGTAAATATCGCGCTTTATCCGATCTTCCCGAATTTCATCCCCATGCCGCTCGTCTATACATCCATGTTGCCGGCAATCTTCGTCACCGTCGCGGTGGCGCGTCGGCTGAAAAATGCCGGTGAATACAGAGGCCTGTATTTCATCGCGTTGCTTCTGTTCTTCCTTTGGGGTGTGGGTGCGAAAGTGTTCGGCGACAATGTGTTTTTCGTTCCCGGCGTACTTTCCAATCTGTTCATGACGTTGACGCAGGCCATTCTGCTCTCCCGGCGCTACGCCGAAGCGCGTGCGAAAGAACAGTCCCTCGCCGTGGAAAACGCCCTGCTCGAACAGACCGCAAAGACGCGCGCGGATATGGTGGACATCCTTTCACATGAGGTGCGAACCCCTCTCACCGTCATGTCGGTCTATGCGCAAATGGCTGCGGAACAAATACGCGACGGACGCTTGGACGAACGGACGCTTGCCGACCTCGTAACCGTCAGCGACGAAGCGAAACGGCTGTCCGAACTGACGACGGACATGCTCCAACTTTCCCGGCTGACCGGCTGCGGAGCGGATCGCGCGCCCGTCCCGGTCGACGTCCGCGCGCTGATCGACCAAATCGCCCGCCTGTTTGAACCTTTGGCCAAACGGGCAGGACGCACGATTTCCGTACACGCGCAAGCGCATGCGCCGTCCGTCCCGGGCGACGCCGGCGCGCTGACGCGCCTGTTTTGGAATCTTTTGGACAATGCCCTGACACATGGCCGGGGAGACATCGAAATCAAGGTTGAAACCGTTCCCAATATGTTGCGCGTCACGGTCAGGGACGGCGGCGTCATACCTCCCGACCTCCTGCTCCGCGTCTTCGGACGCGGCGTTTTCGGAGCAGAGGGCGACACGGGACTCGGACTTTCCATCTGCCGTGAGATCGCCGCACGGCACGGCGGCGAG
>JAISML010000107.1 GCA_031276775.1 Eubacteriales Family XIII. Incertae Sedis bacterium
CCATCAATGACACAATTGTCATATTCGACCGAAGCCGGGAGAATCTCGGCCTGATGTCGAGACGGCCTGTGGAGGAATTGGTCGATCCGAGCATCAACCAGACGCTCGTGCGCAGTCTGATGACTTCGATTACCACGGTGTTGGCCATCATTCCGCTGATCGAGCTGGGCGGCGATACGATTCGCCAATTTGCCATTCCGCTCATGATCGGCATCATATGCGGAGCGGCGTCCTCGATCTTCGTTTCAAGTCCCGTCTTCTATGAGTTGAATCGTATCGCGGGCAGAGGCGGCCGCGGAAGAGGCGGCAGATACAGCGCCGTCGTCACCCCGTCAAAATCGAAGTCCGGCGCCGGGAATACAGGTTTCGGCGCAAAAGGGCAGGGGAAGAAAAGCAAGAGCAAGAGAACGTCTTCGTCAGGCGGCGCAGTCGTCTGAACATACGAAAGAACACAATGCGCGATGTCGGCGAACCGGAGTTGGGGGCGGTTGGCGCCGTATCCGCTGTTTGTCCCGATCCGGGCGCGGCGCCGTGAATCCGTTTTGGGATCGGTCTGTTGGATCGCAGCGGTTTGTCTGCGATTCGGGGCATGTTGTTATCGTTTTGCGTGGGAGGTATATGGATCAACAGGAAGTATTCTTGGGTGAGCTGCTCGACATCAATCCGAACATCGACATCGGATTGATCGAGAAAGCCTATAAGACGGCGGAACAGATGCATGAGGGGCAACTGCGCAAATCAGGGGAAGCCTATCTCATACATCCTGTTGAGGTCGCCAAGATACTTGCGGATTTGGGGATGGACGAGAGTACCATCGTCGCCGGACTCCTGCATGACGCCGTAGAGGACACCCCGTACAGCCTGAAAGATGTGGAGAAGGATTTCGGCGCCGAAGTCGCGCTTTTGGTCGGCGGCGTAACGAAGTTGGGTTCCCTCGTGTTTGAAAGCCGTGAGGTGATTCAGGCGGAAAATCTCCGCAAAATGTTCCTTGCCATGTCGAAAGATATTCGGGTGCTCATCATCAAACTGGCGGACAGATTGCACAATCTTCGCACAATCAACTACATGAACGAGGATCAGATACTCTACAAATGCAAAGAAACTTTGGAGATTTACGCCCCGTTGGCCGGGCGTCTCGGCATTTACACCATCAAATTCGAGCTCGAGGACATTGCGCTGAAATACCTTGATCCGACCGCTTACTACGCCTTGGTTGCCGAGGTGAAAGTCAAGAAAGACGAACGACGCAGTTCCATCGACAAAGTGATCGACGAAATCAAAGAGGCGTTGGACGACTTTCATATTGCATATGAAATCACGGGCCGATCAAAGCATTTTTACAGCATCTACAACAAGATGAAATATCAGCACAAACAGTTGGACGAGATCTTCGATCTCACCGCCGTGCGGATCATCGTCGATACGGTGAAGGATTGTTATGCCGCTTTGGGCATCGTTCACACACTGTGGAAACCCGTGCCGACGCGCTTCAAGGATTATATTGCCGTGCCGAAACCGAACCGTTACCAATCCCTGCACACGACGGTTTTCGGAGAACTGGATCAGCCTTTTGAGATTCAGATACGCACGAAAGAAATGCACCGGATTGCCGAATACGGGATCGCAGCGCATTGGAAATACAAAGAGGGCGTCACGGGCGATCAGGATGAGCTCAAGCTTGCGTGGATCAGAGAGAGCCTGGAATGGAACCAGGACATGCACGATCCGAGGGAATTCATGGAAACCCTGAAATTGGATCTCTTTTCCAATCAGGTGTTCGTGTTCACGCCCAAAGGGGACGTCATGGAGTTGCCGTCGGGTTCCACACCTTTGGATTTCGCGTTCAAGATTCATACGGACGTCGGCGCAAAATGCGTGGGAGCCAAAGTCAACGGGAAGATGGTCCCCATCGACTATGTGCTTGAGAACGGTGAGATCGTCGATATCCTGACCTCCAACAATTCCAAGGGTCCGAGCATCGATTGGCTCCAAATCGCAAAGAGCAGCAACGCCAGATCGAAGATACGGCAGTGGCTCAAACGGCAGGACAAATCACAGAGCATCGACAAAGGCAAGGAGATGCTGGAAAAGACCGTCAAACGCAAAGGACTTGACACGCACGACTTCATACGGAACGTTTGGATGAGCAAAGTCGCGAAGAATCTGAATTTCGCCTCCGTCGACGATCTGTACACTTCGGTCAGTTACGGCGGCGTGCTGTTGAGCAAAGTCTTCGGACAGTTGCAGGAGTTGTACGAGGCGGAGAAAGAGAAGAACGCAAAGCCCGAAGACGCGGAACTCATCGAACAGGTAAACAAAAAGAAACCCGTTTCGCGCAGAGATCGGCAGGGAGGTCTGCGGGTCAGCGGCGTCGACAACCTTCTGATTCGGACGGCCAAATGCTGTTCGCCCGTTCCGGGGGACGAGATCATCGGCTTTATTACGAAAGGCAGGGGATTGACGGTGCATCGCAGGGACTGTACGAACATCACGAATCTGCCGGAAACGGAACGGGGCCGGTTGATGGAGGTGGAATGGAATACCGACGACGGCGACGGGACTTACGACGCCGAGATACACATTCAGGGCACCGATCGGAAAGGTCTGTTTTCCGATATCTCACGGCGTTGCGTCGATATGGACGTGAATATTTCAGGCGCGAATCTCCGGACGAACAATGACGGCACCGTCACGATTCTCATGATGCTGTCCATTGCGAACACGAACCAGATGGAGAAAGTCCTGCGTACGCTTCGCCAAATCGACAGCGTGACGGATGTCTATCGCGCGCGGACTTTGTGAACCGGCGCGCGACCGGCGTACGGGTTGCGGTTGCCGGGTATGCGCGACGGAACAAGGAAAGGAAACGGAACAGGGAAGGGAACATGATCATAAAAACAATACAAATCGGATATGTCGGCACGAACTGTTATTTGATTTGGGACGAGAACGACGGGGAAGCCTGTATCGTCGATCCTGCGGATTACACCGCGGAACTGGCCAACGCCGTCAAAAGCCAAAGTCTGCGGCCGAGGTATGTCCTGCTCACCCACGGACACGGGGATCACATCGGCGGCATTCCGATGCTCAAGCGCGAGTTCCCGGACATCCTGTTGGCGGCGGGGCGAAAC
>JAISML010000128.1 GCA_031276775.1 Eubacteriales Family XIII. Incertae Sedis bacterium
AATCCGCTCGCCGCCGCCGGCGCAGACGACGCCACTGCGGATGACGCGTCCGGCCGGGACGCCGCTTTGGAAGATGCGTCCGCCTTTGTCTATACTGCCAATGTCTCGGCGGCGGGTACGATTCAGGGTCTCTGCACGCTTCTCGATCGCGTCGCGGATATGCCGGGCGTCAGGATTGCGTCCTATTCCTACGGGGGAAGCGGCGCGGCGCGTTCCGAAAAAGAGAGGATGCAGTTGGTTTTTAAGGTGTACGTGCTTGTGGAAGACGATGCGCAAACGGACTCCGGGGAAAGCGCGGCGGACGCGGCCGGTTGACCGCCCGGAAACGCGGCAATCGGCGAAACTTGCCGTGAATGGTCTTGAAGTTGAAACAGACGGTGCAGGATTGAAGAGGAAGCGGTTGTTCATTGGGAAGAGAGGCATGACGCTTGTTGAGATAATCGTCACGTTTCTCGTCGCGGCCATTCTGATCGCAGCTTCTTCGGCGCTGATCATCTCCGGCACGAATCTCGTGGCCCACACGACGAACAGGGCGATGGACGAAGCCGTTGCGGACGCGGCGCTGAAACTCACATCCCGGCGGTTGCTCTACGCGTCCGCCGTATCGGTGGTGGAACCCGGAGATCCGAAGGATTTCAATGCGGCTTTGACCGAAAACAAGACCGTTGTCTATACGGGGGACGAGTCGGGGAATGCCGCTTTGGACGGCAAGGGGATGCTGTGGTTCAAACGTTTTGACGCGGAAGCGGAAGCGAAGATCAACATTTTCGGCGTTTCTTTCTATCACGGCCGCCGCATTGCGTTGCAATACAAGGTGGATCGGGTGCGGGAAAATATGCCGAAAGCTGTAACGGTGACGGTTTTGGTATATAATAGGGAAGGGGAGCGGACGTTGACGAAGAGTACGACCGTCCAATTGCTCAACGCGCAGACGACCGACGTTTCGACCATGCAGCCACCGCTCGTCGACGATGCGGGCAAGCTGTACTACGATCCGCCGGATGAGGCGCTGATACTGGCGATCACGGAAGCGGAATGATTCGGCCGTACAATTCCCGCGGCAGGCGATGAACGATGGAGGCAAAAGAACATGGCGGACAACAGGCAGATCCGTATCGGAGAACTGTTAAAAGAATATGGGTATTTGAACGACGATCAGCTCCAAAAAGCGTTGGAATACCAGAAAATAAAAAATGTTCGGCTCGGGCAGGCGGTCATAGAACTCGGTTTTGTGACCGAAAAGGAGGTCCAGCAAACCCTGTCCCACAAATTGGGGATTCCCGTCATCAACCTCGACACGGCGGCCGTCAATACGGACGTCGTCGCCAAGGTTCCGCGTTCCCTTGCCGAAAAGAACGTTGCCCTCGCCATCGACGAAAAGGACGGACATATCAGTCTTGCGATCCACGATCCGCTCAATTTTTACGGCATCGAGGAGATCAAACAGATCACGGGCATGCCCGCCAATCTGCTCATCGGCGAAAAGAGAAGCATTGAAAAAGCGATACAACACTACTATGCGGAAGTGGAGGCGCGGGCGGCCGTAAACAGGGCGGATACGGACTATTCGAATCTCTTTCCCGAAATCGAGCAGATCAACACGGTGGAATTGGGCGATGAAGCGACCCCCGTCGTCAACCTGCTGAACAGCCTGATGCTGCGTGGCTACAACAACGGAGCAAGCGACCTGCATTTGGAACCTTTTGACGCAGTATGCAAGGTCAGAATGCGTGTGGACGGCATGCTGGTGGATTATGCGGAAATACCGAAAAATGTTCATCCCGCCCTTGTCGTGCGGCTCAAGATCATGGGCAACCTGGATATTGCGGAAAAAAGATTGCCGCAGGACGGGCATTTTCGCATCGTCATCGACAATGTGGATCTCAATGTCCGCATATCCGTCATTCCCACCGTCAACGGGGAGAAAGCCGTGCTGCGGTTTCTCACGACGAACACCGCGATCGATCACGCGGCCCATTTCGGCATGACGGACGAGGATTATCAAAAGTTTCTCAATATCCTCGATCGGCCCAACGGCATCATCTACATTACGGGACCGACGGGCAGCGGCAAGACGACGACGATGTACATGGCGCTGGACAAGTTCAAACAGAAACAGATCAACATCTCTTCCATCGAAGATCCCGTCGAACGGAATCTTGACGGGATCAATCAGGTGCAGGTGAACAATATGGCCGGTCTGACGTTCAGCGCCGGGTTGCGCTCCTTGCTCCGGCAGGATCCCGACATCATCATGGTGGGGGAAACGCGGGACGCGGAAACCGCATCCATCTCCGTCAGCGCCGCCATCACAGGACATTTGGTGCTGTCCACCTTGCATACCAACGACGCGCTCGCGTCCATCGTGCGGCTTGAGGACATGGGCGTCCCTCCCTATCTCGTGGGGAATTCGGTGGTGGGGCTCGTCGCGCAGAGGTTGGTGCGCAAGATATGTCCTTATTGCGCGGTCGAATACGAAACGAGCGATCTTGAACTCCTGACCTTGGGGGAAACGCGCGAACATGTGCCGAAGCTCAGGAAAGGCGCGGGTTGCCATGTGTGCAATCAGACAGGCTACAAGGGACGAATCGGCATTCATGAGATATTGGAAGTGGACAAGAAGATGCAGAGAATGATAGCGGAAGGAGCGTCCATGGCTTCCCTGTACGAATACGCGCGAAAAGAGAAAGGGATGGCCACCCTGCGGGAGAGGGCGCGCGATCTGGTCGCCGAAGGGATCACGGGCATGGAAGAATTTCTGAAAATCGGCGAGACGGTGGATTAGGGATCCGCGCGACCGATATGCGGCGCGCGAAGATCGGAAAGCGCCGTCCGGGATATGACGTGCGGCAATATGGCGGCCGGGGCGGCGCAAACGGAGCAAAAGACGCGGAGGATCGCGGCGATCCCGCAGAAAGGAAGAAGGATGGAGTTTGATACGGGCGGAGGACTTGGGGACGCAAGCGGCGGTTTGACCGTTGCGGCGCTTACGGAGTACGGGCGGAAACATGAGTGTTCGGATATCCATATCACCTCACACAGACCACCCACGTTCAGAAAACTGGGCTTGCTTGAGCCGGGTCCTTTCAAAGGCAGCCGCGAGGAGTACCGGGCGCTCATCCTTTCCATGCTGAACGAACCGCAGACGGAGGCTTTGGCTTTGGGGAAAGACTTGGATTTCAGCTTTGAGGATGCGCACGGGCAACGGTACCGCGTCAATGTCTATCGCCAGCAGAACGAATTGGCCGCAGCCCTTCGCATTTTGCGAAACGGGATTCCGTCCATGGCCGACCTGCACCTGCCGTCCGCCGTGCAAAGATTGGCGGAACAGCCCAGAGGGATCGTCCTGGTCACGGGACCGACCGGATCCGGCAAATCCACCACGCTCGCGGCCATGATCGATTACATCAACGAAACCAGAAAAGCGCACATCATCACAATCGAGGATCCCATTGAGTACATTCATCCGAGCAAGAATTGCCTGGTGCATCAACGGGAGCTGCACAGGGACGTCCCATCATTCTCGGATGCGCTCCGTTCCGCGATGCGCGAGGATCCCGACGTCATACTCGTGGGGGAAATGCGGGACTATGAGACGATTTCGGCGGCCGTCACCGCTGCGGAAACCGGACACTTGGTATTGTCCACCTTGCATACGACGGGCGCCGCGCAAACGTTGGATCGCATCGTCGATGTGTACCCTTCGCACAGTCAGGGCATGATACGTTCCCAACTGTCGGGCGTGTTCAGAGGAGTCGTCACGCAGACGCTCGTACCTTTGGCGGACGGGAGCGGCCGCATTGCGGCGACGGAAATCCTCATCGGCGTCGACGCCGTGCTGAATTTGATCAGAGAGGGGAAATATCATCAACTCGGCAGTACGATGCAGGCAGGGGCGCAGATGGGCATGCATACCTTGGCCGGCAATTTGGCGGAATTGACGCGCAAAGGTTTGATCACACGGGAAACAGCCGAACAGAATGCCAACAACAAAGCGGAACTGGCGCAGTATCTCGGATTTTGAGCGGTGATTACGCTGTGAGATAATCGTTGATCGCTTGTTTTGTATCCTCAAACAATTGTTGAAACAGCGCGACGTCCGCATCTTCGGGCGTTCCGCCGTTCCGCAATTGATCCATGAGTTTGGCGCTCGCTTCAAAGAAAGCGGTGAGAGAGAGATTGCCGGCGATGCCTTTCGCCGCGTGGACGATTTCGCCCGCAACGGTAAAGTCCTTGGTCTCTATGCTTGCGTTGAACGCAGTCATATCGACACTGCTCTCAAACTTTCC
>JAISML010000140.1 GCA_031276775.1 Eubacteriales Family XIII. Incertae Sedis bacterium
TCCATCGGCGCGATCTCGTTGCCGTCCTTTTGGTTCGCGCTCGCCTTGCAGCTTTTGTTTTACGGACATTTGGGCTTGCTGCCGCTTGGCGGGCGCGTCAGCGTGATGACCTCCGTGATGTACGAACAACCGCACATCACGGGTCTGTTGCTTGCGGACTGCCTTCTGACGGGAAACTTTGAGATCTTTTCCGACGCGCTGGCACACATCATCCTTCCGTCCATCCCGCTTATGCTGTATCCGCTCGGATTGGTTGCCCGAATGACACGGTCCGGATTGCTTGAGATCCTGAACGAAGATTACATCACGGCGGAGCGTTCCTACGGCATCTCCGATCGCTTCGTGCTGTGGGCGTATGCCTTCAAGAATTCTCTGGGTCCGACAACCACCGTCGTTGCCCTTTCCGTCGGCTACACGCTGGTGAATACTTTTTTGGTAGAGTCTATTTTTAGCTGGCCCGGAATCGGCAAATACGTGGCCAATGCCGTCACCGCGTTGGACTATCCCGCGATCATGGGCGTGACGATCTTTTCGGCGATCGTGTATATGTTGCTGAATCTTTTGGCCGATCTCATCATCGCGCTGGATCCGCGCGTTCGAATATAGGAGGGCTTGCCGATGAACATCCGAAAATTGTTGGCGCCGAAGTTCAAGGAGGCTCGCCTTTCCCTGCATCTGCTGAACCGGAATTTGCTGGCGCGCATCTGCCTCATTCTGCTTTTGTGCATCTTGGTTGCGGCCGTCGGCGCGCCGATTTTGGCGCCCTATCCGGGCGACGCGATCACAGACACGCATCCCGAAAACGCATTGGCGTCCATGTCCGCCGCGCATCCGCTCGGCACGGATGAATTGGGACGGGATATTTTGAGTCGAATCATATACGGAGCGCGTATCTCCATTTCAACCGCCATTCTCACGGTTCTCATAGCCGTTGTCATCGGTTGCGTGATCGGCGTACTGGCCGGCGGCAACGGTGGCTGGACGGATGAAGCGCTGATGCGGTTTACCGACATGTTCCTGAGCTTCCCGCCGTTGCTTCTGGCCATCGCCATCGCCGCGCTTTTGGGACCCTCGCTCGGCAACGCGCAGATCGCGATCGTTGCCGCTTGGTGGCCGTCTTACGCGCGCCTGATTCGCGGACAGGCGATTTCTGTCAAAGAACGTCAATTTGTCAAAGCCGCCGAAGCTATCGGAACCCGTGTGCCGGAGATTATGTTTCGTCACGTGTTGCCAAACTGCATCGCCCCGCTGATTATCGAGTCGTCCTTGGATATGGGCGGCGTCATCCTGACCATCGCGTCCTTGAGCTTCCTGGGGCTTGGCGCACAACCTCCCACACCCGAATGGGGGCTTATGGTCAGCACGAGCAGGAACTATTTCATGAATGCGTGGTGGTACAGCATCTGGCCGGGGGTCGCCATCTTTATCACGGTGCTGGCATTTAATATCCTCGGCGATGGTTTGCGGGAGGTTCTGGATCCAAAGACGAGGAAGAATTGACGATTCCGTCTGATTTGCCGCCGTCGGGCAGGGGAGGATGAGTCCAAAATCAAAGGAGTTCGCATGAACGGCAGTTTTTTGAGCATCAAGGATTTAAAGATCAATTACAGAGCTTTTGATGGCGTCAAAACCGTGCTCGACATCGACAGTCTGGAAGTGGAGCGAGGCAGCGTTTACGGCATAGTGGGAGAGAGCGGCGCGGGCAAAACCGTTTTGGCGTTGGCGATACAGGGGCTTCTGTCCATGCCGCCCGGCGAGATCGAGCGGGGAGAGATCCTGTTGGACGGTGAAAACATTCTGGAGAAAACGCCCGCACAGTTGGCGCATATGCGCGGGAAAAAGACATCGATGATCTTTCAGGATCCCATGTCCGCTCTCAATCCCGTATTCGCAGTCGGTTATCAGATGCGGCGCGTTGCACTCGCGAACGGTTTCGCGAAAAAGGCGGAAGCGGATCAAAAGGCCCTCGACATGCTGCGCGCCGTTAAGCTCCCCGATCCGGAATCTGTCATGAGAAAGTATCCGCACGAGCTGTCCGGCGGGCAACGGCAACGCATCATCATCGGCATGGCATTGCTTTGCGGCGCGGAATTGATCATTGCCGATGAGCCCACGCGCAATTTGGACGTTACCGTCCAAGCGGGCATTTTGAAGCTTCTGAAGGAGTTGCAGCAAACGCTGAACGTCACTGTGCTGTTCATTGCGAACAACCTCGTGCTTGTGTCGGCCCTCTGTGACCGTGCCTGCGTTCTGAAAGAGGGAAGTATCGTTGAGCAGGGCGTCGCGCGCGACATTCTGGACAATCCGCAGCATGCGTACACCCGTCTGCTTTTGGATTCCGTCGCGCCCGCTCGCATCAAAGGAAACGCCTTGCCGGAGGGCCCTCCCGTGGTGGAGGTATTCGGCTTGAAGAAATTCTTCCCGGTGAAAAACGAATTTCGAACGAAAAAAGGCGAATTTGTTCGAGCTGTGGATGGCGTGAGTTTTCAGGTTCCGAAGGGCGGCGCGCTCGGCATCGTCGGCGAATCGGGTTGCGGAAAGTCCACGCTGGTCAATACCTTGCTGTTGCTCCACAAACCGACGGAAGGCGATGTGCGCTTCGACGGGAAGGCGATATTTCGGCTGGGGAAGCGCGCGTTGCGCGCCGCACGCAAGGACGTGCAGATTGTTTTTCAGGATCCGTTCTGGTCTTTGGATCCGCGCTGGCTCGTGAAAGACATCATAGGCGAACCGCTCCGCGTACACAAGCATCTTTCGCCGGACGCATATATAAAGGAGGTGCAGACGCTCATGGAGATGGTGGGGCTGCGCAGCGGAGATATCTACAAGTATCCGCATGAATTCAGCGGCGGTCAAAGACAGCGGATTGCCATCGCACGCGCGCTCTCCGTGCGCCCCAAG
>JAISML010000187.1 GCA_031276775.1 Eubacteriales Family XIII. Incertae Sedis bacterium
TGGCGGCCAGCATGGGCTCTTTTCTGTTGGCGGCGGGCGCCAAAGACAAGCGTTTTGCGTTGCCCAATGCGGAAATCATGATTCATCAACCTTTGGGCGGCATTCAGGGGCAGGCGGAGGATATCAAAATCCACGCGGAGCACATCGTCAAAACGAGGGAAAAACTGAACAGGATCTTGGCTGAACGCACCGGCAGGCCGCCGGAACGCATTGCCGTCGATACCGACAGGGACAATTTCATGTCCGCCGATCAGGCGATGGATTACGGCTTGATCGACAAAGTGATCGTGACCAGATAAAGGAACGGGGATCGACCCGACGTTCAATTTCGGACAGGCGTTGAGATGGAGGGGGAACCGCAGGGAAAGCCGAAATCGGACAGAAAGGAAATGGAAGATGAGTAATTACGACGACAGCAAACAATTGAAATGCTCCTTTTGCGGGAAGCCGCAGGATCAGGTGAAACGGCTGATCGCGGGTCCCAACGTCTATATATGCGACGAATGTGTGGAGCTTTGCCAGGATATTATCCGGGAGGAATTCGAGAATGCCTACGAAGGGTATCGCGCGGAACGGGGGGACGGACTTTATGTGCCCAAACCCAAGGAAATATTTGAATCCCTGTCCGAGTACGTCATAGATCAGGATGAAGCGAAGAAGATATTGGCCGTGGCGGTCTACAACCACTACAAGCGCGTGAAATACGCGGGTGTTCACGACGGCGACGGCGTGGAGATACAGAAGAGCAACATCGTCATGATGGGGCCTACGGGTTCGGGCAAAACCTTGCTTGCGCAGACCTTGGCCAAGATCTTCAACGTACCTTTTGCGATTGCCGACGCGACAGCCCTCACGGAAGCCGGTTATGTGGGAGAGGATGTGGAGAACATCCTGCTCAAATTGATACAGGCTGCGGACGGGGATATCGCCAAGGCGCAGAAGGGCATCATTTATGTGGACGAAATCGACAAGATTTCCCGAAAGGGCGACAATGTTTCCATCACAAGAGACGTCAGCGGGGAGGGTGTGCAACAGGCGCTTCTGAAGATCATCGAAGGCACCGTGGCAAACGTGCCGCCCCAGGGAGGCAGAAAGCATCCGCATCAGGACTTCATCCCGTTTGATACCACGAACGTGCTGTTCATATGCGGCGGCGCTTTCGACGGACTGGACAAGATCATCCTGCGCAGATTGGGGGAGAAGACCATAGGATTCAATTCCGAGATCAAGGAAACGGAAAAAGCCACCTCTGAAATACTGAAAAGTGTGCAATCGGAAGACCTGCTGAAATACGGTCTGATTCCTGAATTTATCGGTCGTCTGCCGGTCATGTGCACCCTGCATGAATTGGACGGGGACGCCTTGGTCCGCATCATCACCGAGCCAAAAAACTCCTTGCTCAAGCAGTACAAGAAGTTGTTCATTCTGGATAATGTGGAATTGGAATTGGAGGCCAGCGCGATCAAAAAATTGGCGGAGAAAGCCATTGAACGGAAGACGGGCGCAAGAGGGCTCAGGAGCATTTTCGAACATGTCATGACCGATATCATGTATGAAATTCCTTCGCGGACCGACATCAGGAAAGTTGTGGTCACGGAGTCCGCCATCGACAAGGATACGGGACCCACGTTGGTTTTAACCGAGAAGAAAGGCAAGAAGGACGCCAAGCAGATCGTGTCCTGAAATCACGCTCGACGGGCGTGTTTGCGTATCGGCGGGCGCGACCGGTTCCGGGATGGCATTTGCCGAAAGATCGTGCTGAAAACATATGGAGAGGCGCGTTGTGCGAAAAGGGGTAAGGATCATTGGTTGACGAAAAAGACGGTGTGACCGGGGAAGAAACGCGCGAAGACGAAGAAAGTGTGATGGACGGGCAAGAGGATGCCGGGGAACGCAATGGCGCCGACGCCGATCCGGAAGACGGGGCGGCGCTTGCCGCCCGGGGCGACGGCGCGCGCGTCATGCCCATGATTCCTCTGCGGGGGCTTTCCATTTTCCCCTACATGGTATTGCACTTTGACATCGGCAGGGAGAAGTCCATCAGCGCCTTGGAAAAGGCCATGGTGCGCGATCAGATCGTATTCCTCGCCGCACAGGAGGACGCGGAAACGGATCTGCCCACCTTGGACGATTTTTTCCGTGTGGGCACGATCGCGAAGATCAAACAGATGCTGAAATTGCCGGGCGATTCCATTCGGGTTTTGGTCGAGGGGATCAGCCGGGGCGTCATCGAGGACATGGTGCATGAGATACCGTATTTCAAGGCGCGCGTCCGAGAAGTCAGGGAAGTCGAATACGGCGAGATACCCAGCGTGATCGAGGCGCTGATGCGAACGGTATTGGACAATTTCGAGACGTATCTCAGCATCAGTCAGAAATTGCCGCAGGACATCTTTGTGTCCGTATCGACGGTGGAACAGCCCGGCAGACTCGCCGACGTCATCACGTCCCATCTCGATATCCGCACCGAGTCCAAACAGGAGATATTGGAAGCTTTCGATCCGGAGGAACGCCTGAGCCTGCTGAACGATATTCTGAGCAAGGAGATCGAGATACTCAAGATAGAACAGGACATCAACAAGAAAGTACGCAGCAAGATCAACAAATCACAGAGGGAATATTATCTGCGGGAGCAGATCAGGGCCATTCAGGAGGAGTTGGGCGATGAAGAACTCATCGAGGACGAGATAAGGGATTGGCTGAAGGAACTCGGGGAGTTGCAGTTGCCCGAAAAGATTCATGCCAAGATCGAAAAGGAGATCAAACGGCTCTCCAAAATACAGTCGGCTTCCGCCGAGGGAGGCGTGATACGCACCTACATCGAATGGGTCTTTCAATTGCCGTGGAACAAATATTCGAAAAGCGAGGTCGATCTGAAATCCGCGGAACGCGTGCTGGATGAGGATCATTACGGGCTCAAGAAAGTAAAAGAGCGGATCATTGAATACTTGGCCGTCATGGAACTGGTCGAAGTGATGAAAGCGCCCATTATCTGTCTTGTGGGGCCGCCGGGCGTGGGTAAAACCTCCGTGGCAAAATCCATCGCGCGCGCGGTCGGCCGGGAATTTGTCAGGATGTCCTTGGGCGGCGTTCGGGACGAGGCGGAGATCAGGGGACACAGACGGACATACATCGGTGCGATCCCGGGGCGTGTGATCAACGGGATCAAAGAAGCGGGAGCCATGAATCCCGTTTTTCTGTTCGATGAGATAGACAAAGTGGGCAACGATTTTCGGGGCGATCCCGCGTCGGCTTTGCTGGAAGTGCTGGATCCCGAACAGAACAAAGAGTTTACGGATCACTATTTGGAATTCCCTTTCGATCTTTCCAAGGTGTTGTTTATAACGACCGCCAATACAACGGATACCATACCGGGGCCGTTGCTTGATCGCATGGAAGTGATAGAGGTTCCCGGCTACACGGAGGAGGAAAAAGTCAGGATATCGGAGCAGTACCTCATTCCAAAACAGTTGCGGGAGCACGGCCTGAGCGCCGAAAACGTTCATATCCCGGAGCGAACCATCCACGACATCATCAACTATTATACGCGGGAATCAGGTGTGCGAAACTTGGAGCGTGAGATCGCCGGAATCTGCCGAAAATCCGCCCGCAAGGTCGTGGAGAAGAAAGCGCAAAGGATCGTCGTCACCGGCAGAAATTTGAACGCGTATCTTGGGAAGAAGATGTTTCGGTACGATGTGATAGAAGACGAAAAGATGATCGGCGTGACCACCGGCTTGGCGTGGACCGTCGTCGGCGGCACGACGCTGTCCATCGAAACGACGATGATCCCGGGTACCGGGCAACTGGTGTTGACGGGACAATTGGGTGATGTGATGAAAGAGTCGGCAAAGGCCGGCGTCAGCTACATCCGATCCATCGCGGACGAGTTGGGCATCAAAAAAAACTTTTACCGGGAGGACGACATTCACATCCATATCCCCGAGGGCGCCACGCCCAAGGACGGACCGTCGGCCGGCGTAACCATGTGCGCGGCCATGATTTCCACCCTCACAGGCATACCTGCGCGGCAGGACGTCGCCATGACGGGGGAGATCACCTTGCGCGGTAACGTCCTGCCCGTCGGCGGGATTCGCGAAAAGATTCTGGCGGCGCACAGGGCGGGCATCCGAAAGGTATTGTTGCCTTCGGAGAATGAACGGGACATCGACGAGATACCGGCCAATGTCCGCAAGAAGATGGATTTCGTTCTCATCAGGCACGCGCGTGAGGCTTTGCCCCATATATTGACGAAACCGCTTCCGGCGAAGAAGAAGACGGCGGCGCGGACCGGTCCGGACACGAAACAGGAGATGAAACCGGGCACGGGCGGCCGAAAATCGACGGGTGCGGCGGGCGGCCGAAAGACGACCAAAAAACTTTCGCCGTCCGCAATGCCGGATACGGAACGGGGATAGCGATCCTTGCGGGTGATCGGATGGAAATCAAAAAAACCGAATTGTTGACTGTCGCGGTGATGAAAGCGCAATATCCCGAGGAAGGACCGCCCGAAATCGCTTTTGCGGGCCGTTCCAACGTAGGGAAAAGTTCGTTGCTCAATCTCTTGGCCGGAAAGCGGCATTTGGCCAAGGTCAGCGGCAGTCCTGGCAAAACAAGAACCATCAATTTTTATGCGATCAACGGCGACGCTTTCCGCATCGTCGATTTGCCGGGATACGGATATGCAAAGGTGGCGAGATCCGTGTCGGCGCAGTGGGGCGACATGATAGAAGCGTATCTGAAGAATCGAACGGTTTTGAAAAAAGTCGCGCTTTTGGCGGACATTCGGCATGAACCGTCGACGCAGGACAGGCAGATGTATGACTGGTTGAAATACTACGGGCTCGACGGACTTGTCGTCGCCACGAAAGCGGATAAAATCCCGCGCGGCAGCCGGAAGAAGAATCTGAAAGTGATACGCGACAAGCTTGCAATGGCGGACGCCGATGTCATCATCCCGGTTTCCGTTCCGCAACGGACGGGCGTCGACGCCTTGCTCGACGAGATCGGGAGCGCATTGTGAATTTCTTTGCGTGGGCCGTACTGAAAAAACGGATCATCGCCATCAAATCCCTGATGTCGGACAGATCCGTGCCACTCAGGAAAAAGCTGTTGGTGGTCGGCGGTCTTGTATATCTGTTTCTGCCTTTCGATATCATTCCCGCAGTCCTGTTCCCTGTGGCGTGGATGGACGATTTGGTACTCTGGCTGTTCATCATTTGGAACCTGAAAGATTATTTGGACAAATACTGGTTGGGGGAAGAGGTCGTGGATATCACGAAAGATTTTGCCGGGAAAGAAGTGGTGGACGATGTCAGTTTCACCGTGGAGGGGGACGGCGCATCGGGCGGGAATCCGCATGGCGAAACGCGTGACAACGACCCGGATGAATGAAAGGGTGTGTGCATGCCGACAATACGGCGGGATCCCGGCGTGCGGATCGCGTACCGGGCGCGCAACGGACGGCAGGGAACGCAACGAAAGGAACGACGGAGCATGAGCAAAGCGTATGTGCCGGGTGATGTGATCATCCCGCGCGAGGACATTGAAAAGAGGGCGTGCGAGATCGGGCGTCGCATATCCGAGGATCTTGCCGGGGAGGAAGTGACGCTGATCGGCATTTTGCGCGGCGCCGTCATGTGGATGAGCGAGATACTCAAGTCCGTCGATCTTGTCACGCGCATAGATTTCATGGCCGTCAGCAGCTACGGATCCGCCACCGAAAGCAGCGGGGTGGTGAAGATCAACAAAGATTTGGAAGACAGCATTGTCGGGGAGAATATCGTCGTTGTGGAGGATATCGTGGATTCCGGCATCACGCTGAATTATTTGAAAGAGTATCTTTTGGGCATGGAACCGAAGTCGTTCCGCATCTGTACGCTCTTGGACAAACCCGCAGGCAGGAAGAAGCCCATAGATTTGGATTATGTCGGTTTTGAGGTGGGCAATGTGTTCATCGTCGGATACGGTCTTGACTTCGATCAGAGGTTCAGAAATCTTCCGTACATTACATCGGTGACGGAGAAAAGATAGGGAACCTCTGAAAACTTGCGTGCGCGCAGATGTTTTCAGCTGTTTCCGCGGTTGTTTCCAAGGAGAAAGGGATGTAAAAATGGGTTACAAAGTCGAAATCGGTATTTCCAACAAGCATGTGCATTTGAGCGGGGCGGACATCGAAACTTTGTTCGGCAAAGGACACAAACTTACGCCCGTGAAAGATTTGAAACAGCCGGGGCAGTTCGCTTCGGATGAAAAAGTCGACGTCACGGGTCCCAAAGGTACGATTCGCGGCGTGCGCGTACTCGGACCCGCGCGGAAAGAGACCCAGGTGGAGCTTGCGATGACGGATGCGCGGGGCATCGGTCTTGCGCCGCCCATTCGCGAGTCGGGGCAATTGGACGGCAGCCCGGGCGTGACGCTTACGGGATCCGCCGGTACGGTGGAGCTGGACAAAGGCGCCATCATCGCGCTGAGACACATCCACCTTTCCGAAGCGCAGGCCGTCGAGGCGGGCGTAAAGGACAAGGATGTTGTGGACGTCAATACGTTCGGAACCCGCCCCGTTGTTTTCAAGGATGTCCTCGTAAGAGCCGGCGCCATGTACGAAAGGGAGTTCCATGTGGACACCGATGAAGGCAATGCGGCCGGCATCGACAACGGGGAGTTTGTCGAGATCGTTGTGAAAGATTGACATATCCTGCGGATCCGCGCCCGGTCCGCCTGCGATCGGGTGCAATTCTGCACCGCAACGGGCGATTTGGCACCCGGTTCGATCTTCTCATTCCGCGTTTGTCTTCTGCATGTAAATTGGCTTGATGCCGTGCTTCCGGATCTTGCGCGTCAACGTCGATTTGTCGATGCCGAGCAAAGCGGCGAGTTCCTTGCTGTTTTTGGTGTAACGCATGGACTCGCCGATGACGCCCCGTTCATAAGCGTCCATTTTTTCCTGAAGGGATTCGCCGCCGGAAAGCGGCGTTTCGTACAGAAGCGATTTGATGGCTCCGCCTGTGATGACAGGTTCCGCTGCGGTGATGACGAGCCGTTCCATCAGATTTTCCAGTTCCCTCACGTTTCCGGGCCATTCGTGATTTTGCAGCGTCCGCATTGCCGTGGCGCTCAACCGCTTGTTTTCATTGTATTTCAGATTGTAGCGTTTGATGAAAAGCTCCGCCAGAGGAAAAATGTCATCTTTCCGTTCACGCAACGCGGGTATCGTAAAAGGAACCACGTTTAAGCGGTAGAAGAGGTCTTTTCGGAATTTGTTTTCCTGAACCGCACTTGCGAGATTTGTGTTGGTCGTTGCCATCACGCGTACGTTTACCTTGATCTCCCGATTGCCGCCGACTCTGAAAATTTTCCCTTCCTGAAGTACGCGAAGCAGTTTCGACTGTTGATGAAACGGCAGGGTATCCACTTCGTCCAGCAAGACGGTTCCCTCGTCCGCAAGTTCAAAAATGCCGAGTTTCGTCCGATCCGACGCGCCTGTGAACGCGCCCTTTTCATAACCGAACAATTCCGATTCCAGCAGACTTTCGGGTATGGCGGCGCAGTTGATGGTCAGATAGGGTTTGTCGTTGCGTTTGCTGCTTTTTTGTATCATCTTCGCGACGACTTCTTTGCCCGCCCCGGTTTCGCCCTGAAGCAGCACCGTCGCGTCATACCCGGCTACCTGCATCGCCATGTGAAACAGCCTTTGCATGACGACGCTCTTTGCGACGACGCCGTCCATGATCTCCGTCGATTGTTTGCGGTAGTAGTCCAATTCCTGACTGTGGCGATCGGCTTTCTCCCTTTCGTGCAAGGCTTTCGCTTCCAATTCCAATATCTGGGAGATGTCGCGCTCCGTGGTGACGACCCATTGAACGCAGCCATCTTTGATGTGCGGCGTGGAGGTCGCGAGAATCGTGTAGTCCCCGCGCAGACTTTTCTGGATTCTGCTGACTTTCTTCATCATTTTGATCGCTTCGATCGTACAGGATTCGTTCTCCGGAAACGTGCCGTCGGCGATGAGCGCGGGAAAGTTTTTCCCGATCAAATCCTGCTTTTGCATGGAGGAAATCTTTGCGGATATCTCATTCAGGGTCAGAATATTCCCGTTTCCGTCCGTGATGAAAATGCCGATGTCAATGCAATCGATGATCTCTTCCAACATTGGAGTACGCGAAATCTTCCGTTCTTCGGTCGTTCGCATGGCCGCGGTTCCCCTTTCCGATTGTGGGTTGCGGTGCAGGGTTGCACCAATTTGTCTCTATCTTACCACATAAACAACCGGCATGTAAATTTATAAATTGTTTTAAATGTCCGAAATTTCAGTTAATTCCAACTGTCATCGTTTTTTCCGCAGGGCGTCGGGAGAAATTGGCACACGGATTGCTATGGATCGTGGGTGTGGCGGGGCAAACCACCGAAAACGGCGCTTGTCCTGCGCGGTCTGTGCATTGGATTGAGGGAAACGCTGATGAATGTTTGCCTATGGCGAACCCCGGCGCTGAAGAGGGCGAAGCGCCGATCGGCGGTTCCCCGGCTGAGTGAGGAGGGAAGGTATGAAAGAAACGATGAAAGTCGCCGTACTCGGAGCGGGCTTGCAGGGGATTGCCACCTGCCTTGATCTTGCGTGGAACAAGAACATGTCGGAGATATTGATCGCGGACTATGAATTGAGCCGCGCGGAACATGTGGCGGATCTGTGCAACAAAAAATACGGCAACAAGGTCACGGCGAAGCATATCGACGTGACGGACTTCGACGCGTTGGTGGCGCTCATCACGGGATATGACCTCGTGATAAACGTGACGAACTATTATTACAACATCCGCGTCATGAAAGCCTGCCTGAAAGCGAAGATCAACTATATGGATCTCGGGGGTCTCTATGTGGAATCCATCAAACAACTGGAAATGAACCGGGAATTTGAGGACGCGGGCCTGCTTGCGATTACGGGAATCGGCGGTTGCTCCGGCGTCACGAACATCTCCGCGGCGTGGGCGGTGGAACAGCTCGACGAAGTGGAGGAAATCCATTTCTATTGCGGTTGCGACGATTGGTCCACATCGACCAAGGCGTTTGAGGTGAGCTATGCCATCGAGACGATCATGGATGAATTTCGCATGAACCCGATTCAATTCATCGACGGAGCGTTTCGGGAATTGGAACCGCACGCGAATGAAAAGATGGTGTATTATCCCGATCCGGTCGGACCGCAGCTGTCGCACAACATCACGCATTCCGAACTCGGAACCGTACCGTTCAGCTTTCGGGATCGGGGGCTGAAACAATGCACGTACAGCATCGGGTTCCCGAAGGAGATGGCTGACCGGTTGGAATTCCTGCACTTACTCGGATTCAGCGGCAGAGACGAGATCGAAGTGGACGGAGCGCGGGTGAAGCCTGTGCGCGTTCTGAAGAAGCTCATGGATGGGATGCCCGACGATCCGAATGCCGTCATCAACGATTGCGACATCATTTTGACTGTCGTGACCGGCTACAAGGATGGGGAAAAAATCGAATACACGCTCGAATCCATCTGCCGTCCCGTCAAGGAATGGCCGGAATTGATGGGCGCGCAGGTATACATCGGCGGAGCTTCCGCGTGGTCCGCGGAATTGATGCGGCGGGGACTCATCACGCGGAAAGGCGTTTGCGGACCTGAACTTGCGGTACCTCCGTTGGAATTTTTCAGGGAGGCGGCAAAACGCGAGATATATGTGACGGCGCGCAAAAAGTTCATGCTCGGATCGAGCGACTGGGAAGCCGCGGATAGAAAGAAGAAAATCAATCAGTGGGAAGATTGATCCCTGCGCGGGAGGGACACGGTTCTCCGCGCCTCTCCCGGATGAAAAGGAGAAACAATGGACGACCTTAAAATATTGCGCAGCAAAAATATATACACGGCATGTTCGCCTGAATTGACGGACGGGTATGTCGTCGTTCGCGGACGCCGGATCGAAGCCGTGGTTCCCGCCGAAGACCGGGATTCGCATCCGGCTTTCAAAAGCCGCGCGGACGCGCTTGATTGCGGCGAGGCGTTCATCATGCCGGCTTTCAACGATTATCATGTGCATATGGCTTTGGCTGCCATGATGGAATACTTTGGGACGATTCGCGCAACTGCCTGCGAGGAGGAAGCGGCAAAAATTTTGTTTGAAAAAAACAAAGACAAGGATCCCGCGAAATGGATTCTCGGCGGCGCCTGGGATCATTTTGTGTGGCCCGGGCAGAAGTTGCCCTCCAAAGACACCTTGGATCGGTATTTTCCGAATACGCCCGTGTTTTCCCTGAACAAGGAGTGCCACGGCGCCTGGTTGAACAGCGCGGCGCTGAAGAGATTCGGGATCGCGAAAGATACCCCCGACCCGCCCCACGGGAGCTATTTCCGCGACGCGGACGGTGAGCCGACAGGGTATGTGCATGAGTTGGCGGTGGCGCCGATGCTTTCGGAAATATTTTCCGAAGTGACCGATGATGAGATCGGCGATTACATCAAGGCATTTGCCGAAACGGCAAACCGGCTGGGCATTGCTTCCGTTGCGGATTTGCCTTTGCACAAGATCCTGCGCGAAGGCGGATACCGCGCATTCTGCGCAAAATATCCGCCGAGCCTGCGCATCCATTTTTCCGTCGCGATGTTCGACGACGACAAGCGGATTTCGGCTTTGTCCGAGGAGTTCGACGGCGAGATCATCCGCTTCAACGGCGTCAAGGACTTTTTGGATGGCACGCCGATGGGGTATACGGGATATTTGACGCAACCCTACGCCGATCGTCCGGGCTTTGTCTCCGAGCCGATCATTCCGAGGGAAGCGCTTTTTGAAAGAGTGCGCGCCTTGGACGAAAAAGGTGTGCGGATCAGATTGCATTGTTGCGGGGACGGTGCGGTGCGCTTGGCGCTCGACGCGTTTGAACACGCCGGAAAACGGAACGGATTGCGGGATCTGCGGCATGCGATTGAACACATTGAAGTGATCTCGCCCGAAGACGTCGGACGCTTTGCAAAGCTTGGCGTGATCGCATCCGTACAACCGGAACACAATCCGCGCACACATTTCGCCACCCATCCTTTTCATCATCTGATTGGGGCGGAGAGAATGCGGTATGCGTGGGCTTTTCGATCCATTGCGGAAACCGGCGCGCATTTGGCGTTCGGCACCGACTATCCGGTGGTGGAATTTACGCCGTTCAAAGGACTGTTCAGAGCCGTAAACCGCCTGACCAACGAATTGGAACCCATAGGCGGATTCAACCCGGCGGAACGGCTCTCCATGCATGAGTCGCTCCGCAACTACACATTCGGTTCCGCTTTCGCGGCCGGAAGAGAAAGCGAACTGGGCACACTGGAAGCCGGAAAGTTGGCCGATATCGCGATCTTGGAGCGAAACCCGTTTGAAGTGGCTTCGGATCGGGACGCTTTGTTCGGGATGGAGGCGCTGGCCACGATGATGAACGGCGAATTCGTGTTTGAACGGTAAACGGTTGCATGATTGAAAGGAGGTATTGAAATGGAAGAATCGAGTTATGGAATCATCAGTCTGATCCCCGTGACCTGTGTTCTTGTCGCGGCCATTGTCACAAGACGATCGGTGGAACCGCTCGTGTTCGGTTCCATCATCGGTTGGATCATCCTGTCGGGACCCGACTTCCTGTGGAATCTCGGGGAGAGCGCGGTCAATACGGCGGGGAATTACGACAACATGTGGATCGTCGTGGTATGTGCTTTGTTTGGCAGCATCATCGCCGTCATGCAGAAGTCGGGCGGTGCGTTCGCGTTCGGAAATTTCATCGGGAAAGGCGTCAAAACGGAACGGCGCGCCTTACTCACCTCATGGTTTCTCGGCCTCGTCATATTTATCGATGATTATATGAACTGTCTTGTCGTCGGTTCAACCATGCGCAATATCACGGACCGGCAGAAGATTCCGCGCGCCGCGCTCGCCTATATTGTGGACGCCACCGCCGCGCCCGTCTGCTTGCTTGTTCCGATGACGACATGGGCCGTGTATCTCGCCGGTTTGATCGAAAAGACGGGTGTCGTTCCGGAGGGAGGAGGATTGGGCATGTATGTCAAAGTGATCCCTTACATGCTTTATCCCATCATAACGGTCGCGCTGACGTTCCTCTTCGCGATCAAGGCGTTGCCGCTCTTCGGTCCGATGAAAAAAGCCTATGCGGTCGCGCGTGGGACGGGCGTTACGTATTCCGGTGAATCGAGCATGAAATTCGAAGACGTGTTGCCGAAAGAGAACGCGAAATTGAGCATGATCGATTTTTTCATCCCCATCGCCGTGCTGATTGGCGTCACGATCTGGCGCGGCACCGACCTGCTCGCGGGCGTTGTCGCGACGATGATCGTCTGCCTGATCCTCTATGTTCCGCGCAGGAAGATGGGGCTGAATGAGTTCTTCGATCTGCTCGTCGACGGTTCAAAAAATATGATCATGCCGCTGCTCGTCGTCATCACAGCTTTCATGTTGCTCGAAGTCAACGATCAGCTCGGTTTGACAAATTTCGTCATCGAAACCGCCAGTCCGTACATGAACGGGATTTTCTTCGCGCCGATCGTGTTCTTCATTCAGGCGATGATCGGCTTCCTGACGGGTTCCAACTGGGGTACGTGGGCGATCACGATTCCGATCGTCATGCCGCTTGCGGAAGCTGCGGGGGTTCCGGCCGTCCTCGCGCTCGGCGCGCTCTTTTCGGGCGGCGGGTTTGGCAGCCACGCCTGTCCTTGGGGCGACGCCACAGTGCTTGCCTCTGCGGGGAGCGGCTTGGACAACATCGAACACGTGAAGACGCAACTCCCTTATTGTTTCATCGGCATGGCGTTTTCCATCATCGGTTTTCTCATTCTGTCGATCATCATGGTATAGGAGGCAACGTATGCAAATAGGAACGCCGAAAGAGATCAAGGAAAATGAAACGCGCGTCGCGATGGTTCCGTCCTTGGCGGGCAAGCTCACGCAAGAGGGACATACGGTTTGGGTGCAGAGCGGCGCAGGCGTGAGCAGCGGCTTTTCCGACGAGGATTACAAGGCGGTCGGCGCGCGGATCCTTGATGCCGCCGGGGAAATTTACGCGCGGGCCGATTTTGTGACCAAAGTCACAGAACTGCAACCGGCGGAGTTCGATCTCTTGCGGGAACATCAGATGGTGATGACTTGGTTCCACCTGGCGGAGGATTATGACCGGCCCATGGCGCAGGCTCTGCTCGACCATCGAAGCATCGCGCTTTCCATGGAACTCATCGTTGCGGACAACGGCGATCGACCGACGATGAAACCGATGAGTGACATTGCGGGCAGCTTGGCGATGTTGGAATCCGTGAAATACTGCCAAACCATCAACGGAGGGACGGGTCTGTTGCCGCGCAGGATATACGGTTTGCCGACGCCGAATGTCGTCGTTTTGGGCGGCGGGAATGCCGGATTGAACGCGGCGCAGGTCGCCGCAGGACTCGGTTTGCGCGTGACGGTCGTCGAGGCGTCGTTGCAACGCCTGGATTTTTTGAAGGTCGCGTTGCCAAACGCGGACGTCGTCTGTTTTGAAGAAAATCTTTTGAAACAATTGCTGTCGGACTGCGATATCTTCATCAACTGCGTCTATCCGTCTCCCGAAGCGGGAAAGCGGGAACCGATCGTCAGCCGCGATACGGTGCGCGCGATGAAACGTTGCTCCCTCATTATGGACATTGCGGGAGCGGGCATCGTCGAAACATCGCATTACACGACGCTTGCGGAACCGACATTCCGCGAAGAGGGCATCCTGCATTACTGTGTGCCGAACATGCCGTCTCTCTGTCCGCGCACCTCCACGCAGGCGTTGCTCATGATCACGGCGCCGTACATCCTTGCCATTGCGCGGAAAGGACTGAGGAAAGCGGTGGAAGACGATGCGTCGTTGAGACGGTGCGTAAGCACGGTGAACGGAAAGATCGTTCATCCCGAGATCGGCGTCAATCAGGAGATGCCCTATACCGTGTTCGACCTTTCGATGTTGGACGGGTTGCCTTTGTGATCGCGTGCGTCGGGGCAGACGGAAAAATGGGGAAAGCGCGCACGGTTCCGGCGACTTGCGTATGAAAAAAGGAAAGGATTGCGCGGAATGGAAATGGAAAGGAGAGGAAAATGAAAGAGAAGTTAAGCGTAAAACGGCTCATCACCATCGCGGGGACGTATTTGGCGTTTGCGATCGGATCGGGGTTTGCGACAGGGCAGGAAATCCTGCAATACTTTGCGGTCTACGGCGCGGGGGCTTTCGCCGCAAGCATTCTGCTTCTGATCGTGGGTTCGTTGATGGACGGAGAGTTTATCGCGACGGGACAGCGCGAACAATTTGAACGGAAAGACGGCGTCTACAGGTATTATGCGGGTAAGTACATCGGGACTTTTTACGATTATTTCACAAATTTGTTCGTGTACATGTCGTTCGTCGTCATGTGCTCCGGAGCAGGCGCCGCGTTGGAACAGCAATACGGACTGCCGGCGTGGATCGGGGTTGTGCTGCTTGCGGTTTTGTCCGGCTTGACCGTCACACTCGGGCTGAATCGCATCGCCGGGATCATCGGGAAGATCGGTCCGGCGTTGATCGTTGCCGTAATTGTCATAAGCATCATCAACATCGGCGTAGGCAAACATTCGATCGCGGAAGGAATGCGGCTTTTGCCGGAACTGGATGTCTTGAAAGCCGCGCCCAACTGGGCTTTGTCAGCGTTCAATTATCTTGGCTTCGGCATTCTCTGGATGGTCGCTTTTTTGCCCGCTTACGGGAAGACTCTGAGAAGTCCGAAGGAGGCGGCGGTGGGACAGACGCTCGGCGTCGTGTTGTTTTCGATCACGTCGCTTATCGTGGTTCTCGCCATGTTCGCCAACGCGCAACAGATGGAAGGCGCACAGATTCCGATCATGTATTTTGCCGAGAACATTCATCCGATCTTCGGGTCTTTGTATACGATCCTGATTTTCCTCGCCATCTATTCATCCGCCGTTCCGCTGCTCTACGGTCCCGCCACACGCTTTGTGGATGAAAAATCCGCGAAAGGCAAGATCATCATTGTCGTTCTCGCCGTAATCGGCGCAGTCATCGCGATGCTGTTGCCGTTCAATGTACTGATGAATTACATCTATGTGATCAACGGCTATGTCGGTATCATCTTTGTCGTTTTCGTGGCGGTTCGGGTCGTCATCCGGATCGTGAACAACAGGAAGAAAAAGGCGGCTTGACGAAACCGATCAGACCGACGCGTCCCGCTTTCCGTAGGTGTACAGTCCGACGGCGAAAAGCGCGGCGGCGATGTCATCCGCGCAGATCGAAAGCCGCGCCTTTTGCGATCGCGCGTCCGATTTCAATCGCGTCGCCCACGACCGCGCTGCCCGTCGGCAGAGGTCCCGCGCCTTTTCCGTAGAACATCAGGTCGTGCACGGCGTTGCCCTTGACGAAGATCGCGTTGAATTCGTTGTCGACCGAAGCCAGAGGATGATCTTTGTTCAGAAGGGTGGGCTGAATAAAACAATCGATCCCGTCCCCGCGCTTAAACGCGCTTGCGAGCAGTTTGATGACGCAACCGTCGGCTTTCGCAGCCTCAATGTCGTCCTTTGTAATCTTCGTGATCCCCGACGTCGGGATATCGCCCGGCAGGACGCGCTTCCCGAAGACAAGGGACATGAGAATGGAGAGTTTGTTCGCCACATCCTCCCCTTCGACGTCGGCCGTGGGATCGGCTTCCGCGAATCCCTTTGCCTGCGCCTCTTTCAGGGCGGTTTCATAGGTCAGGTTCTCACCGGCCATCTTGGTCAGGATGTAGTTGGTCGTACCGTTGAGAATGCCCATGATTTCCTCGTACTCGTTGGCAAGGAGGGCCGTGGTAAGAGCGTTCAGGATCGGGATGCCACCCCCCACGGAGGCTTCAAAGCGGAACATGACGTTGTTCCGCGCGGCCGCGTCCGTGAGAATTTCGTAATTGGCGGCCAAGGCCGCCTTGTTTGCGGTGACCACATGTTTCCCCCGGTTCATGGCGCCGACCATGAAAGAGGTGGCCGGCTCGACGCCGCCCAGAAGTTCTATGACGATGTCCGTAGCCGGATCGTTCCAAATGTCGTCCGGATTCTGTGTGAAAATTGCCTTTGATACGGTGATTCCCCGTTCCCTGTCAACATCCCTTTCCAGGATGCGCGTGACGGCGAAGTCCAAACCCGCAGCCCTGCGAATGTGCGCGGCGTTCATTTCGAGCGTCCTGTAAGTACCTGTGCCGATGTTGCCCAATCCGAGCAGTCCGATGTTGATCCGTTTCAAAACAAACCTCCGTATCTGCGCGCAACGCGCCTATTCTGCGGGAAATCCCCGGCGTTCCCCTCGCAAACCTATTATAACGCAAGATGCCTTGGTTGTCTGTATGTTTTTGCGCCGCCCCGTGCGATATCCGTCAGCCGGTCCGGCGGCGGTCCGAGCGTTGGTCTGCGCTCAGTCCGTCTGCGCGAAGCAGGCGCGCAGCGTTTCTTTCAATTTGTTCACGTCTATCGGTTTTCCGATGTGCCCGTCCATGCCCGCCGCTTTCGCCCTGTCGATGTCTTCGCGGAACACATTGGCCGTCATCGCGATGATCGGGACGTTTGCCGCGCGCGGGACGTCCAGCGCGCGGATACGCCTCGTCGCCTCGTATCCGTCCATGATCGGCATCTGTACGTCCATGAATATCATATCGTACCGCTTGGGATCGTCTCCGAACATGCGCACCGCTTCCTCTCCGTTTTCCGCGCAGTCTATCGCGAGTCCGGCAGGTTCCAACAGCGACTGCACGATCTCCCTGTTGATCGCCATGTCCTCGGCCAATAATATGCGGTAGCCTTTGAATTCATCCGATGTCTGCGAGGCGCTTTTCCCTGCCGCCAAATCGCCCGCGCCGAAACGCGCGTTGATGCAGTCCGCCACCGCCGAAGGGAAAAGCGGATTGGACAGGAATCTGTCCACGCCCGCTTTCTTCGCTTCATCCGCCGTCTCGTCCCATTCTTCGGGCGATGCGATGAGAACCGTAAAGTCCGCGCCGCCGCAATCCTTGATGCGCCGGGAAAGTTGCAGCGCGTCCTTATCCGCCGCCGTTTGCGCGTCCGCCGCCGTCCGCCCGATGAAGCAGACATCGTAGCGCGCGCCGCCGCCGAGGAATGAAAGCGCCTCTTTGGCGTCCGAGGCGATATCGCAGACGACGCCGATTTCGGACGCGATCTCCGTGAAGCAGGCGCGCATGTCCGGATCGGCGTCCACCGCCAAAATGCGGAGATTCTTTCCGTTCAAAGAAGGATCCAGGAATCCTGCGTCTTCATCGCTTCCGATCTGCAACTGCACGGTAAACGCGAACATCGAACCTTTGCCCGGCTCCGATTCGATCCATATGCGGCCTCCCATCATTTCGACGATCCGCTTCGATATCGCAAGACCCAAACCTGTGCCTCCGAATTTGCGTGATGTGCTGCTCTCGGCTTGCTGAAATGACACGAACAGGCGCGACTGCTGATCCGCGCTGATGCCGATCCCCGTGTCCGCCACGCTGATCTGTATGACGCAAACGGTGTCCTTTCGGCTCAAAAGACGCGTGTCCACATGTATCGCACCGCCGTTCGGCGTAAATTTGATCGCGTTGGAGAGCAGATTCGTGATCACCTGCGTCAGCCGTTGCTCGTCGCCCGCCAAATTGCGCGGGATCGTTCGGTCGATGCGCAGGGTGAATTTCTGTTTTTTTTCTTCCGCGCGGTAATTGTTGACGTTGACCGCTTTCTGCAACATCCGCTCGAAGCTGAACTCCGATGAGGAAAGTTCCAACTTGTTCGCTTCTATCTTGGACATATCCAGGATGTCGTTGATCACGCCCAACAAGTGCGAGGAAGCGTCTTCGATTTTCGCAAAAGCATAGTTCTTCTTCTCGATGTCGCACGCGGACTTTCCGATCTGCGTCATACCGATGATCGAGGTCATCGGCGTTCGCATTTCGTGGCTCATGTTTGACAAGAAGTCGCTCTTGGCCCTCGACGCGGACTCCGCTTCATCCTGCGCGCGCGCCAGATCCCTTATCATTTCATTGCGTATGATGGCATTGGCCAAAAGAAGCGCCCACGGGTGAAGACCCCGCTCCTCGTCCTCCGAGAATTTTCTGTCGTCGTGGCAATTGTTGAACGCGACGGTACCCCAAAAATTCCCCTGAAAGATGATGGGGATCACGAGGACGGACTGAATGTTGAACGGCGCGAGGAACACGCTTTCTTCCTGCGAATAGTCGCCCCAAACGATGTTGATGGTCTGTCTTGCCGAGAGCTTCTCTTTCCATCCCGGGAGCGTTTCATCATACAAAAAGGGCGTGTCGTCGTCTGCGCTGATGTTGATGTCGATCCCCATCGGGCTGAAGAATTCCGAAATTTGGTGCGCAAACCACAATTGCCCATCCTTGACGAAGTTGCGCCAGACGGCCACGCAGTCAACGCCCGTGTTGCGCGCAATGATAGACATTCCCTCACGGAGCGCGCTTTCCGGTTCGTCCACGTTCAGATCGAGCATGGCGGTCGCCATGTTGTTCATCGAAGCGACCAACATGTCGACCTCTTTCTTCTCGTCGACGAAGATGCGGTTTTGAAAGACGACGACGGCGGAGATGAAGAAGCCCGCGACGAGAAAAGATTGAATGTGATTGAAGT
>JAISML010000230.1 GCA_031276775.1 Eubacteriales Family XIII. Incertae Sedis bacterium
GCTTCAACGGTTTCCGTGGCAGGCGCTTCCGCATCGGTGTCGGCCGCAGGCGCTTCAACGGTTTCCGTGGCAGGCGCTTCCGCAACGGTTTCCGGCGTCGCTTCCCCGGCGGCGTCTTCGTCCGCAGACGCTTTCGGCGGATGGATCGCATCCAGAATATCTTCCGCTTTTTCAGCGATGCTTTCCACGATTTCCCCGGCTTTGTCGGCGATGCTCTCCGTGATATCCCCGACCCTGTCACCGATATTCTCAAGCGCTTCACCGACTTTTTCGGCGGCCTCGTGCAAGGCGTCTTTCATCTTGCCCGACGGAACTTCCGTTGCGTCTTTCAAAACGCCTCCCTCAAGCGACGTCCTGTCGAGCGTTTCCTTGATGCTCAGGCTTATGCGCTTTCTCTCCTGATCGATCTCAAGGATCTTTGCGGTGATGGTCTGACCCACTTCTATTTCGTCGGAGATATTGTTCACGCGTTTGAACGCGATCTCCGAGATATGCACCAGACCGTCAAGTCCGGGCTCCAATTCCACAAATACGCCGTATTCTTTGACCTGAACGGCTTTGCCCGTGACGATTTGCCCCACCGTAAACTTGTCGTGAATCACGGACCAGGGCTCGGGCAGATTCTGCTTGTAGCCCAAAGATATCTTTTCTTTCTCTTTGTTCATCGAGAGAACTTTCACTTTGATCTCCTGATCGAGGGACAGAATTTCGCTCGGATGCCGCAGCTTTCCCCATGAGATCTCGGAAATGTGAAGCAAGCCGTCAATGCCGCCGATGTCCACAAACGCGCCGTATTCGGTGAAACGCATGACCTTGCCGTCGATCACATCGCCGACGTGGATCGTGTCCCATATCTCCATCATGCGCTTTTGCCGCTCCTCGTTCAGGACAGCCTTGTGCGAAAATACGACCTTGTTCCGCTTTTGTTCCACACGCATGACCTTGACGGTCAATGTCTGCCCGATAAATTCGTCCGCCTTTTCCACATAACGATCGGAGAGTTGGGACATGGGAATAAACCCGTTGATCTCTTTGAACGACGCGATCACGCCGCCGTTGACCTCCTTGATCACCGTCACTTCCAATGTTCCCTTATCATCGCGAGCCGCGTTGATGTCCTCCCAATGCTCGCTGATGACAACCCGTTTTTTGGATAAAAGAATGTTACCATCCCCGTCATCATTTTTCAGAACTTTCGCCTGTACCTCGTCGCCCTCTTTAAAGAGATCCGGCAACCTTTGTTCGGCTTCGAGCACAACCTCGTTTCGCGGTATCACGCCGTCTTTCTTGCACCCGATATTGACGATCACGTCCTTATCCGTAACCTGGATGACCTCTCCCGTTACGATATCCCCGTTTCGCGGCAACCGCAATGCCTTGTCGATCTCGTCCATAAATTCGTGCATCGGATTGGACTCATTGTTCTCATTTTTGAATTCGCTCATTCTGGTAATAACCTCCTTAATTATCCTTTCGGGCGTAGAAGCGCCCGCGGTAATGCCTATTGTATTACAAAGTTGAATATCTTTCAATGGCAAATCATTGATATCCTCAATAAAATAGGTTCGCGCACAGCCGCTTTCCGCGATTTCAAAAAGTTTGCGCGTATTGGAACTGGCGCGGTCTCCGACGATCAGCATCGCATCGACACTGCCGGCCAACGATCGCGCCGACCCCTGCCGGTTTTCGGTGGCATTGCAAATCGTGTTGTGAATCGTCACATCGACACGGCGAAAGAACGCCGCGCCGTCCCCGTCCGCGCGGCGCAGCCTGCCCTCGCGCAAGTCCCGGAAAATTTCCTCCAAGTCCCGGAATTTTCCGCGGTCAAAAGTGGTCTGAACGACGACAAACAGTGATTTGTTTTCTTCGCACGCCCGATTCGCGACCGCAAGCGCCCCCTCACGGGAGTCGACGATCGCAACGGAAGCGCCCGACCGATCACGGATGCCCACGACTTCGGGATGCCGCCTGTCCCCGACGATCACCGCGATATCGCCGGCGCGCTTCACATCCCGAACCAATCTGTGTATCCGTTGCACATAAGGGCAGATCGTGTCAACGACGACGAGAGACTTTGCCGTCGCCCGATCATAGAAAGAAAGCGGTTCGCCGTGGGAGCGACCGATGATTACAGATCCGTCGGGCACTTGCCCGATGTCGGAAACGACGATCAAACCCTCCGCCTCCAAAGAACGTGTGACGTGGGCGTTGTGAATGATGGAACCGCAGGCGTAGACGGGAATGCCCTTTGCCCCGCATTTTGAGACGGTGCGCCGCGCCGTGTCAACCGCTTGCTTTACCCCGAAACAAAATCCCAAATGTTTCGCCTTTACGACATTCATTCGCCGTCATTCCCGGAATGCCCGTCTTCCCGTTCAACCGGTCGGCCGGCGGCGCTCTTCATCTTTTCGATACTGTCCAAATACTTCTTGAACGTGCTTTCGCGACCGTTCTCGGTGGGGAAATAGTATTTTGTGCCTTTCCGATGAAGGTCGTTCGGGAGGTACTGTTGCCGGACCCAACCTCCGTAGGCGTGGGGGTAAAGATATCCGCCCAACCCGCGCGCCTCCGCCCCTTTGTAATGCGTGTCTTTCAGGTGATCCGGCACATCGTCCACATTGTGCGCGCGCAGATCGTCGATTGCGGCTTCCAAAGCCATGCACGCCGCGTTGCTCTTGGGACAGGACGCCAAAAACACCGTCGCCTGCGCCAGATTGATGCGCGCTTCGGGCAAACCGACCATCAGCGCCGCCTGCACGCAGGAGGTGACGACGCCGATCGCCGCAGGATAAGCCATGCCGACGTCCTCGCTCGCCATGACGAGGAGGCGCCTCCCGATCATCAGGATATCCGCGCCGCCCTCGATGAGTCTGGCCAAATAATGCGCCGCCGCGTGCGGATCGCTGCCGCGCACCGATTTCTGAAGGGCCGACAGCAGATTGTATCTGTCCTCCTCTTTGTCGTAGAAGATCGTCTGCCGTTGCATGGCCTCGCGCACCGCGTCCAACGTGACGCGCCCGTCCTCTTCCATATTGTCCGCGATGAAGCCCAAGCGGTCAAGCGCGACGCGCGCGTCGCCGCCGCTCATATCGGCCAAGACGCGGAGCGCTTTGTCGTCATGGGGAATCTTCCGTTTCCCAAGACCTGTCTCCGCGTTGTTTAACGCGTTGAGCAGCAGTGCGTAAATGTCGTCCGCAGAGAGCGGTTTGAATTCGTAGATGGAACCCACGCGGCTGAGCACCGCGTTGTTGATGGCAAACCACGGGTTCTCCGTTGTGCTGCCGATGAACCGCAGACCCCCCTCTTCCAACGCTTTCAGCAGGGAATCCTGCTGAAGCTTGTTCCAACGGTGAAATTCGTCGATGTAAACGCAGGTGTCCTCTTTCCGGAGCCCGAAAAATTTCGTCCGCGCCTCTTCGATGAGAGCTTTCAGTTCTTTGATTCCGGTGACGCCGGCGTTGATCTCGGTGAAATTTGCATCGAGTTCCCGCGCGATGATGCGCGCGAGCG
>JAISML010000264.1 GCA_031276775.1 Eubacteriales Family XIII. Incertae Sedis bacterium
CCCAACGATGTTTTTGACCGTCTGCAACAGTCTTTCCGGTTTGAAAGGTTTCACGATAAAGTCAAGCGCGCCCAATTTTACCGCCTCGATCACCATATTCTCCTGCCCCATGGCGGAACACATGACCACCTTGGCCTGCGGATCGCTTGCGCGGATCTCCTGCAGTGCGGCGAGACCGTCCTTTTCCGGCATGGTGATGTCCAACAAAACAAGATCGGGCTTGAGGTCGTTGTATTGTTCGATCGCCTCATTGCCGTTCCCTGCTTCGGCAAATTCCGAATACCCGGCTTTCCTGAGGTTTTCGCCAATCATCATCCGCATAAACGCCGCATCGTCCACAATAAGAATTTTAGCCATCGTATTAATTACTCCTTTAATGCGTACAGGAAACAAATCGAACCGACGACCCAACCGCCTGAATGGGTCGCGCCGACCAAAATCCGAAAGCGTCGGACTGCTATATTATACATTGCAAAATCGGTCGGCGCAACCGCTCCAAGCCGTAAAAAACTGTTTTCTATTCACCGGATATGTATTATAATCAGTGTAGCCGAATTGTATCGGCAGTGTGTCGGCAAAAGACCCGTCGATGAAGCCGGTACGGAATTTCAATTGACAATGGGCAAAAACCGCGGAACGCGAGGGGACGTATGAGCGACGACTTTAATAATGACTCCATGTTGGAACTGTATCTCTTTGAGTCCACGACGCTCTTGGACAATCTTGACGCCATCCTGCTTCGGGCCGAAACCGCCCGAAATCTCCCGGCGGAGAACATAAACGAGATATTCCGCATCATGCACACGATCAAAGGTTCCTCCGCCATGATGGACTTTCGGGTCATTGCGGATGTGGCGCACAAAACGGAGGATCTTTTCGTCATCGTCAGAGACGGAGGGTTGAATGACGCGCGATTTGACGAAATCTTCGATCTGTTGCTTCGGGTATCGGAATTCCTGGTGGGCGAGGTCACAAAGATACAGGAAGGAGAACAACCGGCGCAGGAGAATTCCGTCTTGACGGATGAGATAGAGAAACTCACGGCGAAATTCAAGGCGGACGCTCCCGAAGCGCCGCCCGCACCGATCCCGGGCAAAATGCTGGGCGGGGCGCCAAAACCGCTTTCCGCGCCGACGGCGCCGCGAAAGCCCGAACCTTCGCCGAACATCAGACAGCCGGAACCTCAGGCGAATCCACTTGAGCCGAAACCTCAGGCGAACCCGATCGAGCCGAAACCTTCGGCACATCCGATCGAGCCGGAACCCCCGGTACATCCGATCGAGCCGGAACCTCCGGCGCGTGTGCCGGCAGAGACCGTTTATGCGGACATGCCCGTCGCGCCCGAAGGCGGAAGGATCTTGGGCATCGAGCCCGGAGACACGCCGCGGCACAGCGGATCGGGACAGTCTGCGCCGGCGTCCACCGTCAACCGCACCATCGTCGGCGAACCGCCCCGCGCGCCCAACAGTTTGGCGACCTACAACATTCACATACATTTTAATGAAGGCGCCCGGATGGAAAATATTCGCGCCTATATGCTCGTCAACAAATTCGGCGAAATGGGAACCGTCAACCGTACCATTCCCGACAATTTGGAAAATGACGCGGGAGCGAGCGACTACATCATCGAAAACGGCTTCTATCTCAGCTTCACCACCGGTATGTTCCGCGAGCAGATTGAAACGCTCGCAAAAGGTACGCTTTCCGTCGAGTCGGTGACATTCATGCGGCGTATGCCCGACGAAGCGGGCGGCGGGGCGCCAAGCATTTCAAAACCCGCAGACGCCGGACACAACGGCGACGTCCGGGGTGGGAACGCGCCATCCCTCCCCGCGCAGAGTTCCGGTTCGGAACGAACGGCGACCGGCGCGGTCGCGTCAACGTTTCCGCCGCGCGGCGACATACGGGCGACGATCGCGCAGGCAATCGCGTCTTCGGCGGCGCCTGCGAGGTCTCCCGCCCGCGCCAACCGCATCGTAAGCGCGGAGATCAACCCGGCTGCCTCCGACCGACGGTTCCCTGCGGCGACGGAAGCGGCGGAGCTTTCGGCGGCACAGGCAAAACCAAATCCGCCGGCCGTTTCGGAGACGAACGCCGCGCGCGTTGGCCCGGAACGGCCGCCACAGGCGCCCACCGGCCAAACCCCGCCGGACGCGCCGACCGAGACAAAGGCGCCGGGAGGGACGAGCTCCGCAACGGGAAACGCAGGCGTCGTCGCGCCGGTCTCCGGCGCCGCCGGCACACAGGGCAAGCCACTCAAACAAAACATCATCAGCGTCGATCTGACCAAGTTGGATTCCCTCCTCGATCTCGTCGGAGAGATCGTCATCAACGAATCCATGGTCACCGAAAACACCGATCTCGAAAGACTGAAGCTCGAAGGCCTGAAATTGGAAAACTTCAACAAAGCCGCCCGGCATTTGAACAAGTTGACCAATGAGCTTCAGGATACCGTAATGTCTGTTCGCATGGTGCCGGTCGCCATGACATTTCAGCGTATGCGCAGAATCGTGCGCGACATGGGAAAACGGCTTCACAAAGACGCCGAACTCGTCCTCATGGGAGAAAACACAGAGGTGGACAAAACGATCCTCGACGCTTTGGGCGATCCGATCATGCATTTGGTGCGCAACGCCATGGATCACGCGATCGAAACGAAAGAGGAGCGGATGGCCGCAGGGAAAAGTCCGTCGGGTCATATCGTCTTATCGGCACGGAATATGGGCGGCGACATCATCATATCCGTCAGCGACGACGGGCGCGGACTCGACGCGCAAACAATACTGACGGCCGCGGCGCAGAAAAATCTGTTGAAAAAACCGGAGAGCGAGTACAGCGAAAAAGAGATATTCAATCTGCTCATGACGCCCGGATTTTCCACACGGGAAAACGTCACCGAGTTTTCGGGCCGTGGCGTGGGAATGGACGTCGTGAAAAGCAACATCGAAAAGATCGGAGGCACGATCATCATCGAGAGCGTGAAAGGCGTGGGAACGAACATACTGCTCAAGATTCCCCTCACCTTGGCCATCATCGACTGCATGCAGATCAAGTTGGGCGACAGCATCTTTTCCGTCCCCATCACGAGCATCAGGGAATCTTTCAAATCATCGGCGGGGCAAACGGTATGCGACCCCATGGGCAACGAGATGATCATGCTCCGGGGCAGCGCCTATTCCATCATTCGGCTCCATGAGGCGTTCGGCGTCGAAAACGCAGTCAAAGACATTGACGACGGGATACTCATATTGACCGACACAGGGGACAAACTGGGTTGCCTGTTTGCGGATGAGTTGATCGGGAAATACCAGATCGTCGTCAAAACCATGCCCGCATATCTGAACCGGTTCAACATCAAAGCGGCGGGGATATCCGGTTGCACCATCATGGGCAACGGCGAGATCAGCCTCATCATCGACGCACAGGAGTTGCTCGCGTGAAAGCCGGGGATGACAGCCGGCAAACGGCAAAACCGGAAACGGGGGATTTGTCCGCATGATTGCGATGACCGATTCGGAATTCCTCGAGATATCGGGATACATCCGAAAACATTACGGCGTCAATTTGGAAAGAAAGCGTCCGCTCATCGAAGGGCGGTTGGGTTTTTACATAGATTCAAGCGGTTACGCGTCTTACAAGGATTATTTCGAATACATGAAAAACGATCCGACGCACCGGGAATTGGCCAACTTTCTGAACAGGCTGACCACAAACCACACGTTCTTTCTTCGGGAGGAAGAACATTTTGATTTCTACGGGCGTACCGTCCTGCCCTGGATCGAACATGAGCTGAACGATCGCGATCTGCGCGTCTGGAGCGCCGGATGCTCGACGGGTCAGGAACCTTACACGCTGGCCATCGTCACGCAGAATTATATCGGCGCGCGCGCGTCCGAATGGGACAGCGTCATACTCGCCAGCGACATATCGGACAAAGCCCTGACAACGGCGCGGGACGGTATTTATCCCGCCGAGGAATTGGCTTCCGTCCCCGACGAATGGAGACGCAAATACTTCACCATGCATGATCGATACTCTTTCAAAGTGACGCCGGATCTTCGAAACAAGGTCGCGTTCAAGAACTTCAATCTGATCGAACCTTTCAGCGTGAAAAAACCTTTTCACGCGATCTTTTGCAAGAACGTCATGATCTATTTTGACAGTGACACGAAAAGCGCGCTCGTCAATAAATTTTACGACGCGCTCTGTGACGGCGGCTATTTTTTCATCGGACACAGCGAGTCACTGTCCATGCTGGAACACAGATTTCAATATGTGAATCCTTCGATCTATCGCAAAGAATGACGCGACGCCGCATCCCGATCATCTTTGCGAATCGTCAAAATATTCCCGGAGTACCCGCTTGCCGATGTACATGGCTGTATCGGCTTCCGCGGCCATGGAAAGCAGAACCAAAAAAATTTCGATCGTGTCGTCATCGTCCAATCCGAATTCGCGCATCGCTTCTTTGATGACGTCGACGCGCGCGACGATTCTGTCCGCCGCCTCCCGGCGTTGTTGCATGTACAGGGGAAAGAGCGCTTTGTACAGGCTTTCAAAATCTATCTTCTCGTCGAAAACGGTCTTGCTGTTTTCGACGAACGGTCTCATAACGGCCGCCACGTCTTCGGGCGTGTACGCCGCCCTCAGACAGAGGATCAGTTCCATCATAATCATCTGCCCACGATCATATTTCTTCTTTTGGGGAGCGCGCAAAAGCCCTTTTTTCACGAAATCGTTGATCATGGATGCGGTGAGAAGACGCTTTTTTCCGTACACTGCAAGCCGGGCGTTGATGAGTTCCGCGACCTGATCCGCATACAGTTCCATGTCGGGGAAGTCTTCCGGATCGATGACGCTGTTTTCCGCAAACTCGCCGGCAAATTTTCTGATGAATTCTTCGTATCTTACCATTTGTGTTTTCACCTCAACCGGGGACGTTTCGCGCATGACAACGGGGATTCGGTTCGGACGGTCCGCTTCAAAGAAGTTGCTTTCTCTGGTTGACCTGTCTGCTTTCGATGGCGTCCATCGAATTGAGGGCTTTGCCCGTTCCGATCGCCACGCACGACTTGGGATCGTCCGCGATGATCACGTCGATGCCGGTTCTTTTCTTGATGCGCTGATCGATGCCGGTCAAAAGCGCGCCGCCGCCCGTGATGACGATGCCCGTGTTCGAAATGTCGGCGGCCAATTCCGGAGGGGTGTTTTCCAGGACATGATGCACGGTCTCGCAGATGGTCTGCAACGGTTCGTCAAGCGCTTCCAACATCTCTTCGGACGTGACCTCGATGGATTTGGGCAGACCGGTGACCAGATCGCGCCCGCGGCACTCAAAGATCGCGGTTTGTTCCCGCGGGAAAGCGGTTCCGACAGTGATCTTCATCTGCTCCGCCGTTCGCTCTCCGATGTAGAGCTTGTGTTCCTTGCGCATGTATTTGATGATGGCGTCGTCGAGACTGTCGCCGGCCACCTTGACAGACATGCTGGTAACGATCGTCCCAAGGGAGATGACCGCAACGTCAGAGGTACCGCCGCCGATGTCGATGACCATCTTGCCGTCGGGTCCCGTGATGTCGAGTCCCGCGCCGATGGCCGCCGCGACAGGCTCTTCCATCAGATAGACGGATTTTCCGCCGGCCTGCGTCGCCGCTTCGATGACGGCGCGCTTCTCCACCTCCGTAACCCCGCTGGGCACACAGATCATGATCCGCGGCCTGAAAAATTTGCTGCCGCCGCAACTTTTTCTGATAAAATATTTCAGCATCCGCTCCGTGACTTCATAATCGGAAATGACGCCGTCCTTGAGCGGACGTACTGCGATGATATTGGCGGGCGTCCTGCCGAGCATCCTGCGCGCTTCCTCACCCACCGCAAGAATATCGTTCGTTTCGTCGTTGATCGCCACGACGGACGGTTCGTTCAGGACAATGCCCTTTCCCTTTATGTAAACCAGAACGTTGGCTGTTCCGAGGTCGATACCCACTTCATCCTTGAAAGCCAAATTCAATCACTCCTTTGCCTGTTCTTTTTCCGTTTGGGCTTTTTGCCAATCATTGAATCGCCCGCACGCGGCTTTTGCGCCGCATCATCATTATACAGGGAAATCGAAGCAATTACAATATACCGCGCGGAGTCAAATGATCGGCGAAAAAGTTCGTTGCTGTTCACGGGCGGCCGTGGGCTGCGCGGGCGTACGGCGCCGACTTGAAGCAAACCGGCAACCCTTGGGCAGCGACAAGTTGTCGGACAAACAAGCGAGGTTCCTTTGCGCGGCGGACGGGAGGATCGTTTCCCGTCCGCCGCAAAACCGGAATTTTTAT
>JAISML010000004.1 GCA_031276775.1 Eubacteriales Family XIII. Incertae Sedis bacterium
CGCCGTCCGGGGAAGACTGCCCGATCGCGTCCGGATCGAAACAGACGGGATTGGAGATCCATTTCACGCAGTCGCAGAAATATCCCCAATACTGTCTGTCCACGCGCGAAAGCGAGAGCACGGCGTCCGCGAGTCTGTAGACGGACGGCATCTCGTGATAGTACCCGTCCCCGAACAACAGCATGAATTGCGCAATGCTGTGCGCGTACATCACGAACGGAACGCCCGAGGATTTTACGAGCAGCATGTCCCACAGCGCGAACGGATTGACCCATGCGTGATAGACCATCAGATCCACGCCGTGTTCCGCAAGCGCGGCCCGCAGCCGCTCCGCGCGCGCGCCAAACGCACCGGGAACCTGTCCGCGCGGCAGAACGACGCGCGTGACGCTTGGCGCAACGGGATAATCCTCCGCATGCGGCGGCTCTTCCGTAAAGAGGACGACTTTGAACCCCATCCCAAGCCAAAGTTCCGTCAATGCCGAGATGATGCGTTCCGTCCCGCCGTTGCGCAACCGGTAATAGAAGGTCGCGATCGTGCGGACATCCCGCTTGGCGCTTTCCAAGGACTTCGCGCCAAAGGCGCCGTCCGCGACCGCTTTTTTTTCCTCCCGGAGCAGATCCGCCAGACCGGAGACGGCGTCGACGGCGCCCCACGCGCCCACAAGCGCGTCAAAACCCCGCGCCCGGTCTTTCCGATCCAGGGCGATCCAGCTGCGGACACAATTGGCGAGGAGCAGCTCTCGCGCGCGCGCGTAAGCGTCCGCGCACCGATCCAATGCGCCGTTTCGCTCCAGGAATTGCCGGATCAGACGGACGACGTCGCCCTGACCGCAATATTTTTCAAACCGCGCGCCGTCCGGCTTGCTTCCCCCCGTGATGCCGCGGCCGAGATAATAAGTGTACAGACCTTTGCCGCCGACGCCTCTGTAGGAGTTTGCAAAATACAGAAACAAAAAGAACATATACAGATCGTCGCCCATGACGATGCGCGCATCCGACATTTCGGCGCAGGCCCGCTTCATCGGTTCCGCCGCGAACACTTTGCCGTGCAGGGTCCACGAGACCTTGTCGCGCGCGATGCACTCCGAGAGCAGACGCCCGGAGCGGATCTTGCCTCGGTGAGGCGTTACAAAAGCCTGAACGGCGCGGAGTTCATCCACGCCCACATCGCCCTCGGCGACGACATTTTCGGGAAACTGGAGCAGATCGACCGCGCCGCGCGACAGTCTGCGCGCGATGATCCCGCAGGCATCCGGCGCAAGCGTGTCGTCGCCGTCCACAAAGAGGATGTACGCCCCGGACGCCGCCTCGGCGCCGCGCTTTCGCGCATGGGCGGAACCGCCGTTTTCCCCAAGAAAGATCGGGACGACCCGTCCGTCGCGCGCCGCGTAATCCGCAAGGATCTCCTTGGAACCGTCCGAGGAACCGTCGTCCACCGCGACGACTTCGATGTCCGCAAATGTCTGGGCAAGCACACTGTCAAGCGTCGCGCCGATGTAGCGCGCCACGTTGTATACCGGTATTACCACAGATAGTTGAGCCATGTTTGCTTCCTTGTCATTGCCCGCGCGGGGAATCCGCGGCGCCCGCGCCCGGAAAGCCTCTGAATATGGTTGTTGCTGCCGGCCGTCATAAGCGCGCGGGGATCCGCGGCGTCCGCGCCCGGAAAGCCCGTTCCGCGCTAATTGTCCGCCATGTGCTGTTCGTAGTATGCCGCCGCCTGCTCGATATCGGTGTCGCAGACCATGCGTCCTTCTTTCAGCACGATGCCGCGCTTGCAGAACTTCTTTGCGACGTCGATGGAATGCGTGACGAAGATCAGCGTCACATTGTCCTTCTCGATGAGCGCGTTGACTTTCTCCAAACATTTCGCCTGAAAGACTTTGTCGCCCACGCTCAGCGCCTCGTCCACGATGAAAACCTCCGGTTCGATGCACACGTTGACCGCAAATCCGAGTTTCGCCCGCATGCCGCTGGAATACGTTCTGACCGGCTGATCGATGTACTCGCCCAATTCGGCGAACGCCACGATCTCCTCTTCCCGTCTTTCGATCTCCTTGTCCTTCAGTCCCATCAACTGTCCTTTGAGATAGATGTTGTCCCGTCCCGACATCTCCTCGTCAAAGCCGGCGGTGAGTTCCAGCAGCGCGCTGACCCTGCCCTCCACGACGATGTCTCCCTCGGTGGGAAAGGCCACGCCCGTGATCATCTTCAGGATGGTGGATTTGCCCGCGCCGTTCCTGCCGATGAAAGCAAGGGATTCTCCCTGCCGGACGGAGAAACTCACATTGTCCACCGCCCGTTTCTCCGTGTGTTTCACGCCTTTCCAAAACACCGAAAGCAACCGCAGTTTGTCGCTGCGGTACAGTTTGTACGTCTTGGTGACGTTCCTGAATTCAATGGCTGTTTTTCTGTCCGTACTTTCCATGTTTCGCCCGACGGCATCCTTTCTTTCCCTGTCCGGCTCGGCGGTTTCCCCTTGCCTGTCCCGCCGGCAACCTCCCATGTTTCTCTCACCGGATCGGCGATGTTCCTTTGCTTACCCCGTCGATCGCGCTACAGCACGTCCGGGATCTCCTTGTACAGTTTCTTGTAACTCCATACGGCCAATATGACCATCACGACAAAGGTACAGCTGAAAGTAAGCAGTTTCACAGGTTCTTCCCAGATCCACACCTTGTACAGAAACACGTCCCTGTATCCCTCCGCGCAGAACGTTACCGGGTTGAACATGAGCACCGTGCGTATCCACGGCGTGTTGATCATGCGCACGTCAAACAGGATGCCGGACAGCCAGAACACGGCCGTGACGAACGATACCACGAAATTCATGAAGTCCTTGCTGATGGCGGACAGCATCGCGGCGAACAGAGCCCAATTGGAGAAAAAGATGAACATGAGCGCCATGTAGAGGGGCAATTGCAACAGATAAATATCCGGATAATACCCGTAGACCGCGAAGATGATCAGCACGATGATCATGAGGAAGAGGTGAACGATGAGCTTCGATATCCCGATAAATGTGGTGATGGTGCTCACGGGGAATTTCATCTTCGTGATGAGATAGCTGTAGGTCAGATAGGCGGATGTGCCGCCCGTGATCATCTCATCCATGTAGAACCACGGAATCAGCCCCGCGATCAGCCACAGGATGTAAGGGTCGCCGCTTGCCGTTGCGCCGGCGCGAAAGCCGACGGTCAGCACGAACCAGAAGACGACGATGGTGACGGTGGGCTTGACCAACGCCCAACCCCAGCCGAACGCAGTGCCGCTGTAAGTCTTGATGATATCGGACTTTGCCAGCTTGAATATCTGGTGCTTCCAAATAAAATGATCACGCAATATGCCAAACAGTGTTTTCATCCATGCCACGCTTTTGCGCGCAATCCCTTGCGCGATCTCTTCCCCGAACAGTCCAAACGATCTTTGAGCATTATAGCACAAAGCGCGCCGGGGGGCAATTACAGCGGTGTTACAAGCGCGGAACGCCCAAAGATCCAAAGCCCCAAAGTCCGTGGGCAAAACCGCAGGGAATGCCCGGTTTGCGCCGGGGAGGCCGCACGGTCCGGCGCTGTCCCGTCAACCCTTAAACAGCAGCAGCTTCAGGCGGAACAGCGCCGCGTACAACCGGAACGTGAACCTGCAAACCGTTTTGAAATACCGATTCTTCCCGGTTTTGCGCGTATTCAGGATCGCGTTTTTCCTCCACGCCGGGAAAGCTTCGCTGAGCAGATTCCAAGAATCCCGCAGACAGTCCCGTCTGACCTTGGCGTCCCCGATGCGAACCATGCGCAGAAAAGAACTGCCCAAGAGAAAGCGGACATACAGGTATTCGACGCCGCTCCCATATGTGCCGGGCGCGCCGAAATACGCGTTGTCGCGGTAATGGTCGGCAATGTGTCCCAAGACCGCAAACACATCCCTCGTCCGTTCGGTCTGCCGGTTGATGATGGAGTCCTCCCGTTGGACATAATGATAGCCGACCCTGTGAACGGACGCGACTCCGTTGATGTGCGGCAGCAACGTGTAAAAGAACGCAATGTCCTCGTACTGCAAACCCTCAGGGAAACAAACGCCGGCTTCCTCGACGATCCGCCGCCTGTAGAGCTTGTTGCACGCCATGACGCGCCCGCGCAGGAAGATGTCCGCCGTATCCGCATAATCGGCGGCGCCGTCCGTGACGCTCCGCTGCGGCCAAACCCAATCGAAGTCGCACTCCGCGACGTCGCTGTCCGTCTCTTTTGCCGCAGCGTACAACAGCTCAAACATGTCGCGCTCCACAAAATCATCGGAATCGACAAAGGCGATGTATTCCCCCGTCGCCCGGCGCATGCCGCAGTTGCGCGCGCTCGACAGACCGCCGTTTTCTTTCTTGAGATATACAATTTTATCGGGATGTCCTGCGAGACAGGCGAGCAGAATCCGCTCGGATCCGTCCGTCGAACCGTCGTTGACGAGCAGAATTTCCATGTCCTCCATCGTCTGCCCGACGACGGAATCCAGGCATCGTTCCAAATACCGTTCCGTATTGTACACGGGAATGATCACGCTGACCTTCGGCATCCTGCATTCTCCTTCAACGCGTTCAGCGCGCGTCGATAAAATCCGCCACGATTTTCATGACGCGCTCCGTATTGCTCACATAGGGTTTGGGGACAAAATCCGCAAGTCCGGACAGCGCCGGTTCCAAATCCCGCATGTCGAAGACGCCTTTGATGTAGCCTTTGTCGTGAAAAGCCCTGACGATCTGTACCTGGTGATCGTTCACGTGCTCGCCGCACCGTTTCATTCTCGGCGCCGCGATCACCTTTTTCCCCGCTTTGACGCAATTGAGGATGGAGCCTACGCCGCCGTGCGTGACGACGGCGTCCGCACGCCCGACCAAGCGCCGGAACTCCTCGTTTGGCAAAAAGTCAAGCGTCCGCATCCTGTCGGAAGCGTACTTCGTGTGACCGCATTGCGCGATCACGGGATCCGAGATCACGCCTTTGCCGATGAGTTCGTCCACGGCCGCAAGCAATCTCGGAAAGCCGAGCGGTTGCGTTCCCAACAGCACCAAGATCATACGCGCATCCCCACCGTCGGGATCGCCAACCCTTGACCGGCAACAGCGCGGAAACCCCTCAATAGATCGAACCTCCGCACACCGCTTTCGGATACAGCGCAAGCATTTCCTCCCACTGGACGATGAACATGTCCGCGATCGGATACACCATGCGCCCCGCCAACGTCTTGCTGTCCCTGTTGGCGAACGTCTCTATGAAGATGACGCCGGCGCGGAACAACTTCGCGATATAGCACATGGGCACGGCGGTATGGGTTCCGGTCGTGACGACAAACGCGGGTCTGTATTTCACAAACAGTCCAAAACTCTTCACGGAATTGGCGAACAATTTAAAAGGGTACGTCAGCATGTTCTTCCTCGTTCCCGGGCACAGAAACGAAAATCGGTCGCCATAGACGTCTTTCAAACTTTCCGTGGACGGATCGCGCTCCGTCACGATGTGATAATCGTACCGCGCGAAAAGCGGTTTCAATTGCATCAGTTCGTCGAGATGCCCGCCCGTACTGGCAATGAACATCACTTTTTTCATGCCCGCGCTATTCCTCCTCCGCGTGCAGATCCACCGGCTCGTTCATCGCGTCCATCAACCGGACCAAAGCGATGCTCTGTTCGGCATAAATCTCTTTGAGCGCGGTTTCCTGCTCCGCCCTCAGCGCCTCCAAGACGGCGATCTCGTCGGTGTAGTCCGCATTGCCGGACGCCGTCTTGGACAGGAGACTCCGAACCGCATCATCGGCATAACAAGCCTTGCCGACCATCCGATCCTCGGCCCAGGTCCCGGTCAGCTTCGTATACATGCGTTCGATGAAATAATCGCACGTTTCCTTGTCGAAAGCGGTCGCGTAGCGGACAAAGTCTATGGCCGACAGATGGTCGTGGACCGCCGTTCCCGCGTCCCCTTCCTCAAGGGAGAGAAGCGCCGCTTCGAGCAGGGCGATGTTGTTCTGAAATCTTTCGTTGGGAAATTGCGGTTCCGCCTGCCAATCGAGGCGCAGCAATTCATCCTGTATCAGCCGGTAGGCCTTGAATATCTTTTTGTTCAATTCGGGCGCGCCCGCCATCATCGCCGAGGTTCCGGCCGTATCTCCGTTCAGACGCGCCGACCTGTATTCCGCGTTGTAAGACCCGATCATGGCGTCCAAGGTCCGCGCGGCGGCGATGGCGCGGTCCACATTCGCCAAAAGGTGCGGATTCACCGACTCGGTCGCCGGATTGCCCGCACCGTAACTCTCTTTCAGCGCCTCAAATCCGGCGGCGAATTCCAAAGGACGCAGGGGGAGTTCATCCAACATCATCGCCGTATAGCCGTAATACCGCTCGATGGCGCTCGCGCCCTCTTTGCTGTAACCGCCCACTTCCAAACTGTCCTTGTTGCTGTGGTACATACCGGCGAAGTATTCTTCGTCCCCCTCGCCGCCCTCGCTTGCGATCGTCGGAATGCCTTCGGCGTTGTAGATGAAATCCTCCCGATAGGGACTCGGCAACCCGCCGTCCGCCGCGATGCGAATGTCGCTGCGATCGCCGAAAGACGCGATGCTGTCCCGGACGAACCTCCCGAATTCCCGCGGAAAACTGACGCCGAAACGCTCCATGGAGGCCAAGGGATACCCTCCGTCGATGTTGATCAGGGCAAACGCGCTCTGCGCCCACTCCGGATGGATCCGGACGATCTGCTCGTAGGCGCCGACGCCCCAATCCGCCTCCGTGTCCGTCCTGCCCCATTCCTCGGCGCCGTGCAACACAAAACGCAGTGTCTTTTGCGGCGCATAGCCGCTTTCCACGAATGCTTTCGCCATGCCCAGGATGAGACCCACACCGCTTGCGTCGTCGTAAAAGGAGTGGTAATATCCATCGTAATGCGCGATAAAGAGGATGGTTTCATCGCTTTCCCCGGGGATTTCACCCCACACGTTGAACGTGCCGGCGTCTTCCGTGACCCTGCTGTCGGCGGTGAACTGCACATCGATTTGGCGTACGCCGCCCGCCTCGTAGCCGTTGCGTTCAATGGCCTTGCGGATGGCATTGGCGTCGTCCATGCCGATCGCCAACGCCGGGGCGTTTGCGGGACCGCAGATGTCCTGACTCCCGATGCGATCGCCCATCGTCTTTTCCATGAGACTCACGGCCAACACCGCGCGCGCCTTTTTCAGCTTCGCCTGATAAGCGGGATAATTGATCCACCATTCGTTTTCCTGATCGATCTCGATGAGCGCCAACTTGCCCGCCACATCGACGTTCTCATAGTCCGCCGCCGTGCCCCGCCCCAAATAGACGACGGGAATCCGCTCTTTGTCCGCGTAAATATTCACCGCGTAGCCGCCCAGCGTCACATGCTGCGATTCGCCGGATCCGTCGATGAAATCAAGGCTCGCGCCGCGGTAGATCCAACCGTCGGAGGAGGCGGCGTCCGTCGTTACGTTCTTCAGACCGATGTCTTTCATCGTCTGTTCGATCAGTTTGGCGGCTTCCCGTTCCGCAGGGCTGCCCGCGGAACGGTTGCCCGTCGCGGGATCGTCGCCCAATTCGGAAAGTTGCGTGGCCAAAGCCTCGCAGAACGCCACGTCCACGGCTTCCGCATAGACGTCGTAGCCTGCGGGCGCTTCCCCCCTGACCGGCGCTTCCGGCAACTCGTATCCGCCGGAACCCGTGATGACGACAAACGCCACCGCCGCCACGATCGCCACGACGAACATGCGGATCGCGAATCTTTGCTTCCCGCGTTTGTTTGTCCGGCGCCCATCGCCGGCGATACGGACGCCGGTTTCGGCAGCGCTTTCCCCCGCCCTTTCGGCGGGTTTCGTCCCGTCTCTTCCGTCGGTCATATCAGCGGTTCCCCTCCGCGTCCGCGGAACCGAAGCGTTCGTGCAGCATGAGCACGGCGACGATGGTCTTCGCGTCGTTCAGTTCCCCGCGCATCGCCATATTCCGAAGTTCCCCGAGAGGATATTCGGAAACGTCGATGGCCTCGCCTTCATCGAAATCCGTTTCACCCTGCGTGAGCTCCGTCGCCAGATAAAAATGGAGCACTTCCGTGGAATACCCGATGGACGAATAGGCGCTCGTAAGCCGTTGGAGTTTCGCGGCCGTGTAGCCCGTTTCCTCCCTGAGTTCCCGCAAGGCGGCCGCCGCCGGATCTTCTCCGATCTCGAGCTTGCCGGCCGGTATTTCCAGCGTCGGCCGAGCTGCGGCTTTCCGGTATTGGGTGACCATCGGCACCTTGCCGTCCGCGGTGAGGGCGGCGATCACCACACCCCCGCTATGTTCGACGATCTCCCGGTACGACGTTCGGCCATCCCTGACGGTGACTTCATCGCGCCTGAGATTCAGAATTTTGCCTTCGTAGATCCTCTCGGAAGATATGGTTGCTTCTTCGAATATCATCTGCTCCGCTTTCTACCGTGTCATCCGCTTCGATTTTGCGACAGCCGCGTTCATCGCTTCCTTGACCGCGTCCATGAACTTTCGATCCTCCAACACGCGCACCGCCTCCACCGTGGTTCCTCCCGGGCTGCACACATTGATCCTGAGCCGCTCGGGGCTTTCTTCCCCCGCAAGCACCATCCTCGCCGCGCCCAATGTCGCCTGCGCCGCAAGCAATCTCGCCTCGGATTCGCCAAGACCGTTTTCGACGGCGCACTCGATGAGCGCCTGCATGTACATGTAAGCGTAGGCGGGGCTGCTTCCGCTCACTCCCGTCACCGCGTCCAGCATGACTTCATCGACCGAAGCAATCCTGCCCACCGACTCGAATATGCGGCATACGGCCGCGTACTCCCCGTCCGTGACCTTGTCGTCCCGCGCCAACGCGGTCATCCCTTCGCCCACCGTGGCGGGCGTGTTGGGCATGGCGCGGACGACTTTGCGTTCCCGTCCAAGGAAACCCTTGAGATACGCGATGCTGACGCCGGCGGCGATGGAGACGAAGACGCGGTCCGTCTTTGTTTTGCTTTGATCCGCGCAGGCGGCGATCTGCGGCATCGCCGCATCGAAAGCATTGGGTTTCAAAGCGATTATGAGTATTTCCGATCCTTCGATCAAATCCCGCAGGTCGGTCGCCTCCCGTACGCCGGAACATTGCCCCAAAGCCCGAAGCTTTGTCCCGTCCGTATCAAAGACGAGGATCCGCGGCGACCCGTCCCGCCCGATCGACGCTTTTGCGTATCCCCTGACGATGGCGCCGCCCATGTTGCCCGCGCCCAAAACCCCGATTCGCATCCGTTTCCCTCAACTTTCCGCGCTTTTGCCGGGCGTTCCCGCCGCGACGTCCGAGCGCGCGCACCCGATTTCACCGCGCGGGAAAGACCGTCCCTTCCTCCGCGCCGGCGACCATCGCATCCAAAATCCCCTGTTTTTTCCCGTTTACGAGAAGCAACGACGTGCCGAAGCGCCCGACGGTCTTCGCCGCCTCGATCTTGGAAGCCATGCCGCCCGTCCCGAACGAACTCTTGCCGGTCACTTCGATCTCACGCTCCAACCGTTCGATGTCCTTCACCTCGCGGATGAGGGTGGCGCCGGCGTTGTCCTTGGGGGACTTGTCGTAAACGCCGTCGATGTCGCTCATGAGTATGAGCAGATCCGCGTTCCAAAGATTTGCCGTGAGCGCGGCCAGCGAGTCGTTGTCGCCGATGTTCATCTCATCCACGCTGACGCTGTCGTTTTCGTTGATGACGGGCACGACCTTTTCATCCAGAAGGGTGAACAGGGTGTTCCGTATATGCAGGCTGCCGGTGCGGTCGGAAAAATTGTCCCGCGTCAGCAGCATCTGCCCGACCACGATGCCGCTTTTCGCGAAACACTTCTTGTACGCCATCATCAGTTCCACCTGACCGATGGCGCACATGGCCTGTTTGTAATTGATGTCGCCGTGTCTGCTCCACCGTCCGATGGCGCTGACGCCGCTGACTTCCGCGCCGGAAGAGACGATGATCACCTGTTTGCCGCTTTCGATCAGATGAACGACCTGCGCCACAATGCTTTCGATGACCTCGGTGTCCATCCTGCCGTCGGCGCCGGTCAGCACGTTGCTGCCGATCTTCAGCACGATCTTTCGGCTCCCGTTCAATATCTCGTTCGCTGTTCCCATCCCCGTCCTTTCATCGCCGATCCGCCGATCCAATATTCCCGCGCGGCAATTACAACCACCATCCTGCAACATCGGCATGTCCTTCGGCATCCCCGCGGCCAAATCCCCGCGCCCGGCCTGCGCCCGCCCCGTGTTGCCCCGCGTTGCGGCTATACCGTCAAACCCGTTTCCGACGCGTCCTCCGCGGCCTCCGCAGCCGGCGCGTCCGTGATGGGTCGTATGTAACCCTCCACAAACTCCTCCACCTGACCCGCACTCCTGCCTGTGTACAGCGACGGATCGAGCAATCCCTCTATGTCGCCCTCGGTCAGACCGAAAGCCGCGTCCCGTGCGATGCGGAAGAGCAGATCGTTGGGCTTGCCCTCCTCGTTCACGGCGCGCGACGCTTCCATGGAATGTATCCGAATCCGCTCGTGCAGTTCCTGCCTGTTGCCGCCCCGTTCGACCTCCTCCATGAGAATGTCCTCCGTGGCCATGAAAGGCAACTGCTTCATGACATTCGCGCGGATCACCCGCTCGTGAACGACAAGACCGCCGGCGATGTTGCGCAGAATGCCGACGATGGCGTCCGCGGCCATGAACGCTTCGGGGATCACGATCCTGCGGGAGGCGGAATCGTCCAAGGTCCGTTCAAACCACTGTGTCGCCGCCGTGACCGCCGGTACGCCGGCCACGCCCATGATGTATCTGGCGAGGGACGCGACCCGCTCGCTCCGCATGGGATTGCGCTTGTACGCCATGGCGGAAGAACCGATCTGGTCTTTTTCGAAAGGTTCCTCCACCTCTTTCATGCTCTGCAAAAGGCGGATGTCGTTCGTCATTTTGGACGCCGTCTGCGCGACGCCCGACAAAACGGCCAGCGCTTTGCTGTCGATCTTTCTCGTGTAGGTCTGCCCGGACAGGGGAACAATCCCGCGAAAACCGATCTTGTCCGCGACAAGGCGTTCCAAGGCTTTCACCTTTCCCTCATCTCCGTCAAAGAGTTTGAGAAAACTGGCCTGCGTGCCTGTCGTCCCTTTGACGCCGAGCAAAGGCAGACGTTCGGCCAAATCGGACACATCGAGATAATCGTAATAGACGTCCTGAAGCCAGAGCGCCGCCCGCTTTCCCACCGTGGTGAGCTGCGCAGGTTGGAAATGCGTGAATCCGAGCGTCGGAAGCGATCTGTGCTTCATCGCGAAATCCGAGAGATCCGCGCACAGGCGCGCCAACTTTCCTTTCAGAAGAAGCAGGGCTTCTTTCATGAGAATGATG
>JAISML010000016.1 GCA_031276775.1 Eubacteriales Family XIII. Incertae Sedis bacterium
TCCGACGATCCGTTGCCGATCAAAGCCATCGCGGCCGTCATTCAGCACAACACATCCGGGTTTGCTTCCTACAAAGACAAGAATATCACGCGGCCGAAAGATTTTGAGGGAAAAGTATACGCCGGTTGGGGCGCGCCTTCGGAAGAAGCCGTCATCAAAGCCGTCATGGACGCCGACGGCGCCGATTTTTCCAAACTCACCATCATAACAGGCGACGGTTCCGGTTACGCCGCCTTGAAAGACAAGGTGGATTTAAACTGGATATTTTGGGCCTGGGACGGCATCGCCGCCGAGCGCGACGGCGTACCGCTGAATTACATCGAACTGGCGCAATTCGATGCGCGGTTGGATTATTACACCCCCGTCATCATCGCCTCCGATGAGCAGCTGGAAAACGATCCCGCCGGCGCCAAAGCCTTTCTTTCGGCCACAAAGCGCGGCTACGAATACGCCATCGAACACCCCGAGGAAGCCGTGAACATTCTGTCAAAGCATGTGGAAGGCTATGATTTGGACATGCTTGTGGCGTCCCAAAAATATCTGAACGGGAAATACATAGACGACGCCGCATCCTGGGGCGTCATGAAAGATGAGGTATGGGATCGCTACAGTGAATTCATGCGTGAATACGGTCTGATCTCCGCCGACATCCCCGCCTCGGAATGTTACACGAACGAATTCCTGGAATGACGGCGGCCCGCGCAAGGGACGGGGAAACGGGGCGCGCCGCCGCGCCGCTTCGCGTTCCCTGACCGGCGGCGCCGAACGGAACACATCGCACGGAACACATCGCACGGAACACATTGCACGGAACACATTGAGGAAATCGCACAATGACAGACTTGACGATCGAAAATCTCACATTCTCCTATGCCGACAGACCGGAAGCGCCCATCTTCGCGCAATTGAATTTGCGCGTGGCGCCGGGGGAATTTCTCAGTATTTTGGGACCGTCCGGCTGCGGGAAATCCACCTTGCTCAATATCCTGTCGGGCATGCTTCCGGACTTCGGGGGGCGGATCACCGTGAACGGTGAAGCGGTCAGGGGCATATCGTCCCATTTCGCCTACATGCCCCAAGACGACCTGCTGATGCCGTACAGAACCATCCTCGACAACGTATGCCTGTACGGGGCTTTGCACGGCAGACGAAAGGAATACAGGGAAAGGGCGATGCGGAGCATGGACGTCTTCGGTCTCAAAGGCTATGAACATGCATATCCCTCGGCGCTCTCCGGAGGCATGCGCCAACGTGCAGCTTTCCTCCGAACGGCGCTGTGCCCCGCCGACATCATGCTTCTGGACGAACCGTTCGGCGCGCTGGACATCATCACGCGCAGCGACATGCAGGATTGGTTGCTGTCCGTCCGGGGCGAACTCAACCGCACGACGATCCTCGTGACGCACGACATAGACGAGGCGCTTCGGCTCTCGGATCGCGTCCTCGTCCTGAAAGGCAGACCTGCCGGCTTCGCGGGCGCGTTTCAACCGCGCCAAAACGGAGAGGAACGGGAGAAACGTTCCGTTCGAAACGCTCTGTGGGAAGAACTGTACACCTGTCTGCGGACGTGAAAGCGGCGGCGCGGTTGCCCGTCGCATACCCTCGGCGCAGCGACGCGTTACGGGAATGAATCGGCGTTTCCTCAGCAATACCGTTCCATATACGCTTCCATGCGACGCTTGCGATCCTCGTCCAGGATAAGCGCGCCGTTCACGGTTCTGCCATCCAATTCCGCGAGAATGTCCTTTACGGTTACGATGGGAAATACGGCGAGATCGAGATCGCGGCGTATTTCCTCGACGGCGCTCAGCGCGCCCCGGCCCCGTTCCATCCGATCCACCGATATGACGAGACCGACCGCGTCCGCGCCCGCGGCGCGCAGGATGGGAAAGACCTCCCTGATGGCTGTGCCCGCCGTGATCACGTCGTCTGTGACGATCACTTTGTCTCCCGGTTGGAGTTTTTTTCCGACTAAGTTTCCGCCTTCTCCGTGATCTTTCGGTTCTTTTCTGTTGAAACAGTAGCCGACGTCGAGACCGAAGTCCCGCGCCAACGCTGCGCACGCGCTGACGGCCAGAGGAATCCCCTTGTAGGCCGGACCGAAGATCGCGGCGACGTCCCTCGGCAGAAGCCCCCGTTCCATATTGTCGATGATGCAGGCGGCGTAAAACGCGCCGACCGCATCGATCCCGGCTCCGGTGTCAAACGCGCCGGTATTGATGAAATAGGGAGATTCCCGCCCGCTTTTCGTAATGAAATCCCCAAATTTCAACGCGTCCGCTTCGATCATGTACTCGACAAACGCCCGCTTATAATCCAAGTCCATCCCGCACTCCCCTTTCATCCCCATCCGGTCTTGCTGCCATGAATCTGCGCTGCGCTTCGCCCCGCAACGCACACATCCAATTCTTCGATGATGCGCGGCAACGCGTTCGGATCCAAGAGCGCCGCCGTTCCCACTTCCACGGCCGACGCGCCCGCCAACAGAAACTCCATGGCGTCCGCTCCGGTCATAATGCCTCCCATCCCGATGACGGGAATGCGCACCCGCTTCGCCACGCGGTAAACCATGGCCACTGCCACGGGTTTCACGGCGGGACCGGACAATCCGCCCGTGACATTGGCCAAGACGGGTTTTCCGCTCCTGATGTCTATCCGCATGCCCACCAAGGTGTTGATGAGCGAAACGGCGTCGGCACCCGCATCTTCCGCCGCCGCCGCAATGTCGCAGATGTCCGTAACATTCGGCGACAGCTTGACGATGACGGGCTTGTCCGTCAACTTTCGGACGCGTCCCGTCAGTTCCCCGACCGCGTTCCGATCAACGCCGAAAGCCATGCCGCCCGCCGCCACATTCGGGCAGGAGACGTTGAGTTCCAACATATCCACATCCGTTTCGGACAGTTTTCGGACGACCGCGCAGTACTCATCCGCACTGTGGCCGGCCACATTCGCGATGACAGTGACGCCCCGCTCTTTCAAATATTTCAGTTCCCCCGAGATGTACGCGTCCACACCCGGATTCTCGAGCCCGACCGCGTTGAGCATGCCGCCGTAAGTTTCCGCGACGCGGGGCGTCGGATTGCCCGGCCACGGAGCGAGCGATACGCCCTTTGTGGTCACAGCCCCCGGAAGATTCGGATCGTAATATTTCCCGCTTTCCGCCGCGACAAAGGTTCCTGCCGCCGCCGCGACAGGATTCTTCCACTTTACACCGCAAATATCCACGCGCATGTCAATCATCACCCCACACGATCTCATCACTTTGAAATACCGGGCCGTCCGTACAGACTTTGCGCCTGACGAGGCCGCGTCTTTCCCCCTCCGATTCGAACCTCCCGCCGATCCCACCGTTCAAATCCGTTCTCCCGGCGGTTTCGTCCGCTGATGCTTCCCGACCGCCGGCAGGTTCTTCGCGCGGTTTCACGGCGCAGGTGCAACAAACGCAGGCGCCGTACCCGCAACCCATGCGTTCTTCCAAAGAGACTTGCGCGCGAATGCCACGCATCTGAGCCCATCGCGCGACCGCGCGCAGCATGGGCGCAGGTCCGCAGGACAAAACGGTCGCGTTCCCCGCGTCAAGTTCTTCCCCAACCTCCGTCGACGTCAGCAGATCCATCACATTGCCCGTCTTTCCGTCGCATTTCGGTTCGGAACCCGCAGCCTCCGTTCCGGATGCGCGCGCCGACAGTTCCGAAACCGGCGCGGCACGTTCAGATATGCCGTACACCGAATCGCAAAAGAGCTTCATGCCGCGCAGACAATACGGCTCATCTTTGTACCCGAGTACGGCGGTAATCCGCGCGCCTCCCCGCTCACGGATGCGCTTCGCCGCAAAGAGCAACGGCGGCACGCCCAAGCCTCCTCCGATCAAAAGGGCATGCGCGCCGATGGCTCCGAGGTTGTAACCATTGCCGTTCGGACCGAGCAAACGCACGCAGGTTCCGCTCGCGTACCGCGACAACAGTTCGGTTCCCCGGCCCGCCACCGCGTATATCAGGGTCACCTGAGCGTCCGTTGCGTCGGCGACGCCGATCGGTCGGGGCAGCAACATCGCGGCGTCGTTGAGGTAGACGTTCACAAACTGCCCGGGGACAGCAACCGCCGCGACGTCGGGGGCGTGCAATTTCAATTGGAATACCTGTGAAGCGAGGGGGATATGCTCGATGATTTCCGCTCTCCGAATCCCGTTTTCCTTTAAACCCCCGACCGTCATGCGATGACCTCCCGCAGACGATCCCGCATTTCGATTGCCGCGTCCCGCGCCGCCTGCCCCACATCGCGCAGGGAAACGGAATCCCCGCCGCCCGAACCGGTCGCCCGCTTCAGCCACGCCGCAGTGATCCCCCTGGACGAATTGACGACGGCGCCGCCTCCGGCCGCGTCAAAAAAACCTCTGACGTCTTCCGCGCCGGCGCCTTGCGCGCCGTAGCCCGGAACCAAAAAAAACGTGTGCGGGAGGAGGGAGCGCAGATATGCGCCGGTTTCTTTGTGTGTGGCGCCCACCACCGCGCCCACGCGGCTGTATCCGCGCGTTCCAATGCAGTCCCTGCCCCATTCCGACACCAACCGCGCCACGCGCGCGTAGACCGGCGCATCCCCTGCCGTCCGCAGATCCTGAATGTCCCCGCTGCCGGCGTTGCTGGTCTTGATCAGGACGAAGACAGCCTTGCCAAAATTTTTGCAGGCGTCCACGAAAGGCATTACACTGTCGGCGCCGAGATACGGATGGATCGTCACGGCGTCCTCTTTCCACGGGTCAAAGCGTTCGCCTTCCACCTCAACCCCCGCAAGGTGCGCGGCATACGCCTCCGCCGTGCTTGCGATATCGCCCCGCTTCACATCTCCGATCACCAAAAGACCCCGCGCGGCGGCATAGTCCGTCGTCCGCAGGTAGGCCGAAACGCCGTCGAGACCGTATCGTTCATACATGGCGATCTGCGGTTTCACCGCCGGGACGATATCCGAAACGCTGTCGACGATCGTCCGGTTGAACGCCGCAAACATCTCACCCACAGCCTTGGGCGTCCGACCGAAGCGTTCATACATTTCACGCCGCAACCCGGACGGCATCATCTCCAAGGTGGGATCCAAACCCACCACCGCAGGGTTGTTCAATTGCTCGATTCTCTCTGTGAGCCTGTCTATCATAAATCCTCCTTTGGCGTTGCGCACGCCCTTTGATTGCAATCATAACACAGGACGCCGTCGCATATCGTACAGATTATGCGGCCGCGTACCGTCATGCCTTCAAACGGCGTGATTTTTCCTTTCGACGCGAACCTCCCGCCCGCTATGGCAAAAGGCTCGTTCTCCTCGATTATCACGATGTCCGCCGGCAAGCCCGCCTCAATCCGACCCCCGTTCAGCCCGATGAGTTCCGCCGGACGACGGCTCATCCTGTCGATCAGTTCCCGGAGCGTCAAAATCCCGGGGATCACCAACGTCGAGTAGCTCACCGCAAAGCCGGTTTCCAAACCCGGGACGCCGAATGGCGCTTCCGCGAGGGTCTGCGCTTTCTCCCGGGCGGCGTGGGGCGCGTGATCCGTCGCAATGAGGTCGATCGTGCCGTCCGCCAAACCTTCGATCACAGCCAATCTGTCCCGCTCCGTCCGAAGTGGAGGGTTCATTTTGGCCGCAGCGCCCATGCGCGGAACGACATCCTCCGTCAGCGAAAAATAGTGGGGCGCCGTTTCGGCCGTAAGCCCCGGCAAATCCTCTTTGGCCCGTCTGATCGCCTCGACGCTCCGGGCGGCGCTGATATGCTGCAGATGGATGCGCGCCCCGGTTTCCCGCGCCAGCCGAATGTCGCGTTCGACGATGCGCGTTTCCGCTTCGGCAGGGATGCCGCGAACGCCTAAGCTGCGCGACACAGTTCCCTCATTGATGCAGCCGCCGGCCAACGCGCTGTCCTCCGTGTGATCCATGACAGGGAGCCCAAGCGCCTTGGCCGTCCGCAATACCGTCACCATAAGTTCTTCGTCGAGCAGACTTTTCCCGTCTTCGGATATCCCGGCGATCCCATGTCCCGTGAGCGCCCGGCACCGCGTATCCGCCGCATGCATCTCCCCGATCCGCGCGGCGACCGTTCCCCGCTGTCCCATCGTCATGGCGCCGACGGCAAAGAGCCGGACGGGAGACGCCGCCATCCCCTTTCGATCGATGTACCGGACCACATCCGCGGTGTCAATGGTCGGATCGGTATTGGGCATGCAGCAGATCGTCGTATAGCCGCCCGCAGCCGCAGCCCGGCAGCCGCTTTCGATATCCTCTTTGTGCGGAAAGCCCGGATCCCGCAGGTGAACGTGTACGTCGATCAACCCGGGTATGGCTTTGCGACCCGCGCCTTCGACGATGCGGCAATCGCTTTGCAGTCCATGATTGCGCGTCCCGCCGTTTCGGATTTCCGCAATGACGCCCTTGCGGATCAGAATGGTCGAAAGATCCGATTCCACGGATCCGCCGCCCGCGCCGCCGACGATTTGCACATCCTTTACGATCATGTCACAGGTGTCCCGCATAGGTTTTGCCGCCTCACCCTTTCGCATTTTCACACCTTGACAATCTCATCGCAGTATTCGCATCTGTATTCCTCTTTGGCCGCATCCACCAAATGGAAGACGTGCGGGATGGCGGGCTCGACGGAGGTGACGCAGCGCGGATTCCTGCATTTGATGACATTGATCACTTTGAGCGGCAGAGTCAGCTTGATCTTTCGCGCAATCCTTCCGTCTTCGATGATATTGACGGTGGCTGTGTGATCCAAAAGCCCCAAAGCCGCCGAATCCACGTCCGTGATGTTCTCAATCTTGATGATGTCTTTCTTGCCGTGTTTGCGGCTGGCGGCGTTCATGATGACCGCGACGGTATCATTGCCGGTGTCGATGTTGAGATATTCAAGCACTTTCATCGCAAAGCCGGCCCGGATATGATCGATGACAATACCCCGTTCAATGCTGTTTACTTCCATGACAGAATTCTCCCCTCAGTTATCCGCGCCCAAAAGCGCCATGATCAACGCCATGCGCGCGTACATGCCGTTTTTCGCCTGTTTGAAATACACCGCCCGGGGATCGGCGTCCACTTCCGTTGAAATTTCGTTTACCCGGGGCAAGGGATGCATTACGATCATGTCCGCCGAAGCAAGTCCCATCTTTTCGGCGTCGAGAATGTAGCTGTCCTTCAGTCGCACATAATCCTCCTCGTTGAAGAAGCGTTCCTTTTGCACTCTCGTCATATAGAGAATATCCAACCGCGGCAACACGTCCTGCATCCGCTCCACCTCGGCGCAACGGCTGCCGTTCCCTCCCTTGATGTCTTTGCGCACATACTCGGGAACGGTGAGTTCCTCCGGTGAAATGAGGTAGAATTCCATTCCCTCATACCGCGCAAGAGCCTTGATGAGGGAGTGAACCGTGCGTCCGAATTTCAAATCCCCGCAAAGGCCCACCCTGAGATTGCGCAATCTGCCTTTCTCTTTCCGAATCGTCAGCAAATCCGTCAGCGTCTGCGTGGGATGGTGATGTCCGCCGTCGCCTCCGTTGATCACCGGCACGTCGGCGCTGGCCGCCGCCACGCGGGCCGAACCCTCCTTGGGGTGCCGGATCACGGCGATGTCCGCATAACAGGCCACCGTCCGCACGGTATCGGCAATGCTCTCCCCCTTGGCCGCCGAACTGTTTTGCTCTCCCGAAAAGCCGAGCACCTTGCCGCCCAACCGCAGCATCGCCGCTTCAAAACTGAATCTCGTCCTGGTGCTCGGCTCGTAAAACAGAGTGGCAAGCAGCTTGCCTTCGCATTTCTTCGCAAAGTCACCCGGTCTGTCCATGACGCGCATGGACAGGTCAAACAACCCGTCCAACTCCTCCACGCTGAAATCCAACGGTTCTATCAGATCCCTCCCCTGAAGCACAGCCATATATCCGCTCCTTTCCTCCGTTTGCATCCCCGCCGGTTTGCGCCACGCACAAGTCCCCGGGCTACAATTGCCGCAGAATCGCCGCAATCGCCGCCACGCACATAAAAAAATCTTCCCAATGGGGAAGATTCATGCAATGTGTTCGGCAACGATCCTGTTTCGGAAACCCGATCCGGAAAATACGCCGCCCCGCAAACCGATCCCGGTTTTTCCGCAGGACATGTTCTCGCCATGATCATTCCCAAACGCGCACCTCATTGCAGGGTTAATCCAAAATTTTTTTAATCATACCATATGCAGGGAAAGGCGGTCAACAGGTATTTTTTACCATCCAAACAAGGGCAGAAGGATGCCCAGGACGATATAATGGTGCAGGATCGGTATGAGCAACGCGGGGAGCAGATTGGCAACCCGTATCTTCGCGTCGCACAGAAAATTGAAACCGAGCGCCATCACGAGCGCGTAACCCACCGTGCCGAACATGCGGATCATTTCATCCGAGACATAAGGCGCAATGACGCCCGCAAGCAACGCAACCGCGCCCTGCACGACCAAAACGGGAAGCGCGCCGAACGCCACGCCGGCGCCCAATGAAGCGGTCAGAATGACGGCGGTGATGAAATCGAGCATCGCTTTCGTGAAGAGGATGGTACTGTCTCCCGACAATCCGTCGTTGAGGGCGCCCACAATGCCCATCGCGCCGACGACAAAGATCAATGTCGCGGTCACAAACCCTTTGGCCCAATCGTCCGCTTTGAACTTGCGTTCCGCAAAGCGCCCCAAGCTGTTCAACCGATCCTCAATGCGCACGATCTCGCCGATCGCGCAGCCAACGGCCAGACTGACCAAAAGCAGCATGGCGCCGTCGCTGCGGAGTTCACCGTCCGCGCCGACGGAGAGCATGGAGGTCAGCACGCCGGTCAAACCGATGAGAAACACGGCGATGCCCTGCGCCTTGACAATTGCCGTGTTGACGCGTTCGGAAATGCCGCGTTTCAGCAGCAGACCGATCAAGCTGCCAAGAAAGATCGCAGCTACGTTTACAAAAGTGCCCGTCATGGGAAACACACGCTCTCTTTCATGCCGTCCCGATCCGTCAAGTCTTATCCCGGGCGGCGCGCCAACGCACTTCGATCCCAAAGCCGTCGGCGTCGGATTTTGCCGTGACGGAGCGGACATCCTTTCCTTCGTTGCGCAGGGCAAGCGCCACATGCCGCGTTACGATGCCGAGATCGATCTTGTTCAGTTTTTTCTTCAACATGCGTTTGAACATCCCGCGTCCGACATAACGGACGATCACTTTATCCTCTTCAAATCGCAATTCCCAGGGCTGGGAATTTTGGGCGGACGGCGCCAGACGGGCGGATCGCGCGATCGCGTTGTCCTCGTTGCTGATCCGTTCTATGGGCAGACGTTGAAAATCCGAAGCTCCGTTTCTCAAAGGGACGTCCGTTTTCCCAAAAGCGAGCAGGATGCAGAAATCGTCTCTTTTGTCTTTTGCTTTGGGCTTTCCCATACCCAGCCACAGACTTCCCAAGCCCAAACTTTGAATGTACAGATCCGTTTTTTGAAGAACATAACCGACGTTTGCGTAGGCTGCGTCTCCGGCCTCACAGTAAGCGAGGATGCCGTAAGCGCCGACGGCGGCGCTCACCGATTGCGAGGGAACGATTTCAAACCACGCGTTTTGTCCGGGCAATTGCCGTGTATTCTCGATAAAGCGTTCGATCTTGTCCACCGTATCATCATCCGGCAAGGCGTCGATATATTTCCTTACCGATCTTCTCTTGTCGATCATCTCATAAAGCGTCACAGCCGCACCCCCATTCTTTCCGACGGAATCACATCTTCTTTCTGTTGAACATCACAATCGACCCGGCCGTCAACAGAACGACCGCCGCCGCGCAGATCAAGACTGCGGGGATAAAATCCGAGGGCTTGCCGGCGCCTGACAGAAGCGGCAGGGTACCGCCGGACAAGGTGACGGGATTGTATTTTGAAGCGCCCGGCAGAATGGACAGGAGATTCATCAGGATCACCGCGCCGATGCACGACAGCAGACTGCCGTAAATATTGCCAAACAGCGTCCCTCCGAACACATGCGTCGCGAGAAGCAGTTCCCCGAACAACCACGGCGCGGCAAACGCAAGCAGGGCATGGGGCAATTCCCCGATATCCCAAAAATACGCCGTATAGGCGAAGCCCGCGCCAAAACACAGCAGATACGCAAATGTCCACAGAACTGAGGACGCGAACATCTTGGACGCGATCACCGTGTGACGCTTCATCCCTTTCGTGAGCAAATTGACCAGTGTTCCTTTGGAAAGTTCGTTGGACATTGTCCCGCAGAATACGATGATGAGAACCAACATGCCCATTTGCCCGACATTGTGGAAAAACTGCGCCCACGCGTCAAGCGACGTCGGTTCGTGAACCGATATCATCATCCCCGTATCCCCCAAGGATTTGATGATTTCAGGCGTGAGTTTTGCCAAAAGCGGCGACATCATTCCAAACATCACAAACAATCCAAGCAAAATGTACAGCCGGAATGTGGCCGCGCTTTCGTGAAATTCTTTTTTGCTGAACGCAAGAAATTGTCTCATTTCGCCACTCCCAAAAAGAGACTCTCGATGGTGTGTTCCGCCGTTTCATATTTGATCGGTTCCAAATTGTTTTCGCGCAGCACCCGCAATATTTCGTCCGTTGCAATTTCACGGTTGAATTCAAACGTGAACGACGTCGATTTTTCCTGCAGCTTCAAGTCGCCCATCGCGCTTTCAAGGACGATTTTCCCTTTGTTCAAGACAGCGACCCTGTCACAGATGCGCTCCACATCGGACAGGATGTGCGTGGAGAACACGACCGTCGTTTTCGCCTTGATTTTGCGAAGAATATCGAGAATTTCCTTGCGCCCCACGGGATCGAGCGCGGAGGTCGGTTCATCGCAGATCAACAATTTCGGATCGCCGATCAGCGCCTGCGCCACACCGAGCCGCTGTTTCATACCCCGCGAAAATCCGCCGATTTTTCGATTGGCGTCGGACAGCCCCACCAGATCGAGCAACTCCGCAATGCGCGGCTGTGCGCTTTTTTCATCCAAACCGGCTATCTCGGCGCACAGTCCGAGATACTGCTTCGGCCGCATATAACCGTAAAATTCGGGGACATCGGGCAGATAACCGATCAGACGGTTTGTTTTGGTCGCGCCGAACGACACGCGTTCCCCGTATACGTCTATTTCGCCGCAATCCGCTTTGAGCAGCCCCAAAATCATCTTCATCGTGGTGGTCTTGCCCGCGCCGTTCGTGCCCACGAAGCCGAATACGCAATGCTCGGGGACGGAAAAAGACATGTCGTCCAAAACCCTTTTGCCGCCAAACGACTTTGATACGCTCCGCAGATCCAAGGCATTCATTCAATCCTCTCCTTTGCCGATGCTGAAATACAGGATGGGACCGATCACGTTCACGCATATGCTGACCACGAGCCACAGCGCGCGGTTGCCGAAACGGTACGTGTCGTGACGCAGGATGTGTATGACCGCCGCCACCGTAAGCGCAAGCTGAATCACCGCAATCGGAATCAGGAACGGAAGATATTGGCCCAATTCGTTCAACATTTCGTCGGTCTCCCACAGGTTTCGGCAAGCGGACAGTCGCCGCACACGGGTTTCTTCCTGCAATGCTCTTTCGCGTTTGTCACAATTAAGGCGTGGAAACTGTTACAGATTTTTTCGTTCCGCACAAGGTTGCCTTCGAAGTACGACTTGACCGCTTCATAGCTTTCGCCGGCTTCAATCGGATACCGGCCGCAGAGCCGGAGCGTGTAAGCGTCCACAACAAAAGTCGGGAAGCCAAAAGCGTACAGCAATATCGAATCAGCGGTTTCACGCCCGACGCCCTTGACGGAGAGCAGTTCGGCTCTCAGTTTGGCGAACGGTTCCTTTTGGACGTTGGACACGTCGCAACCGTACTCGGCATACCAGGCCGTGACCGCTTTCAGGCAGCGCGCTTTCCGATTGAAGAAGCCCGCCGGACGGATCATTTCCGTCAGTTCGGCGAAGTCTGCGTCCGACACCTTTTCGGGCGAAAGGTTCTCCCCAAAGTTGGCGATCGCTTTCCCGACGTTGCCCCAGGCTGTGTTCTGTGTCAATACCGCACCGACCATCACCTCATAAGGCGTCCTTGCGGGCCACCAGTGCAACTCGCCGTAATGGGCGAGGAGCGTTTCGTATATGTACATCAGTCTGCCACCCATTGCGGTCTCCTTTTGCCCTGCGCCGGCGCGCATGCATTCCGAAACGCTTGCAACACTCTTTTCGGAAAGCCGGGCAGCGTTTGGGCGCCGCGGCAATTCCGCAATCAACTATTATCATACAGGAAATCGGAAAGTGAGACAATGCCAAATTGCCCTGTCAAGAAAGCAAATTGGTTCTTGACATGCGCAAAGCGCTCATGGTAAGATACGACTAACCATACGTTAGCCATATCTAACTGAAAAGAGCCGTAAATGAGTTTGAGGAAATCGTCCGGTTGGCCGAAGCTCACTCGGTGGATTTCACGTTCAATCCGTATCGTTTCGGCGCCCATGAAGTTGACATGCGTTTTTCGGAGGCCGATCTGTCATTTTTGTATGATTTGAAGAAACGATACCCTGCCTTTAAAGCGACGCGCGGCGCGCTTGACAGCACAATGGAATTCGTCAAACAGGGCGTTTCGGGCGTATGCGGTATGGGGAAATACATGTTGGCGATCGATCCTTGCGGAAATGTCGGACCGTGCGAAAACAAACTGGATATCCGTGCGGGCAACATTCTTGAAACAGATACCAAATCACTGTTGAAGCGCTTGTCTGAGATCCATGCGTGCAACGCGTGCAATCATTGCCTGACAAGAGAGCGCAGCGAAGTGGAACCGCTATATCAAAAGATCGGATCTCCGCAATGGTTCAGAGAGTGCATGGCCGTCAAGAAGGGATGAGAGAATGAAGAACGTGAATATTTATTCTTTGAAAAATGTGACAAAGCGGTACGGGGAAAACGAAAACGCGGTGACGGCGCTGGACAACGTCAGCGCGGACATTCGGAAGGGCGCGTTCATCGTGATTCTGGGCGCCAGCGGTTCCGGGAAAAGCACGCTTTTGAATATCCTCGGCGGCATCGATCAATGCACTTCCGGAAAAGTGCTGTTTGAAAAACAGGATTTGTCCCGATATGGCGGCAAACGTCTTACGGCGTTTCGGAAAGAGAAGATCGGGTTTGTCTTTCAACACTACAATCTGATTGCGAATCTCACCGCGCTGGAGAACGTCGAGTTCGCCTGCGAGATATCCAAGGTGGATCGCGGGCGGGCAAAGGATATGCTCGGGCGCGTCGGACTGTCGCACAGAGGGGATCATTATCCCTCCGAATTGTCGGGCGGGGAGCAGCAGAGGGTATCGATCGCAAGAGCCATCGTAAAAAATCCGACGGTTCTGCTGTGCGACGAGCCGACGGGCGCGCTCGACGTCAAGACAGGCGTCGCCGTGCTGGGCATTTTAAAAACGATCAACAAAGAGGACGGCGCGACGGTTGTGACCGTAACGCACAACGCGGACATCTGCCGCATCGCGGACGTCACGGTCTCCATGCGCGACGGCCGGATCATCGAACAAAAACAACGCGGCAATCCGAACATGCCCGATGAGATCGACTGGTGACGCAAACTGCGGCAAAGCGCGCGCGGAGACCGCACCGCTGTGCTGCGCGCGGAAGGCCGAGCATTGTTTGATCGGGAGGGTCTCCGTCGGACGCGCCGCTGTGCGATACGCGGAATGCCTTGCAGAGAAAGGGACGGAAATAGGATATGAAAAGCAATCACAGATTGTTGATCCGAAAAATCAGACGGGAGTGGATCGATTTCGCCGCGTTTGCGCTCATCATCGGCGTCGGCGTCGGTTTCTTCGCGGTCGTCCAGTCCATCGTCATCTCCTATGACAATCGCTCGGAAGCCTATTATGCGGAACAAAAACTGCCCGACCTGATCGTGGACGTCAACGCGCCGGACGTCAACGCGCCGGACGACCACGCATACGGAAAAACGAAGGCCAACCCCGACGTTGAGGCGATCGTGCGGCGCATGACGATCGATTCCGCGCTGATCGAGCGGGACGCGAAGCTGCGCGTCCTGATCGCAGACGACCCGCAGGCCGCAAACATCCCCTATGTACTCGAAAGCGACGACACAGTCTCCGACGGTTGTTACATCCTGAAGAGAAACGCGGACGCCCTGTCGCTGTCCGTCGGAGACACGATTTCCTTCAATTACGGTTCGCAACCCGTCAGCGTTCCGATCCGGGCGATCTGCACGATACCGGAGTACGTTTATCTGGCGCAGGACATCAACATTCCGATCGCGAACAGCGACGAATTTTGCGTGATTCTGATGTCCGCCGAGACCGCCCAAAAGTATGTGGACATTCAATACGATCAATGGCTGATCCTGAAGCATCCCGACGCGGACGCGAACGCGCTCTCCGATGAGATAAAAACCGCACTGGGCGATCGGTGCCGCCGCGTCGTCATGCAGGACAACATTTTGAGTTACGTGTTTTTCCAAGATGATCTGGCGCAGTTTTCGAGTTTCTCCGTGATTTTCCCCGTCGTGTTCTTTTTTGTGGGCGCCGTCGTGTTGTTTGTCCTGCTCAGAAGAGACGTGGCAAGAGAACGAAGACAGATCGGCGTCAAAAAAGCCTTGGGCCTTTCGGACGCCGCATCCATGCGCTTTTACCTCGAATACGCCGCGCTTGCCTGTGCGGTCGGTTGTTTGCTCGCGATCTTTCTTTCCGTCACGATCGGCAACCGGGCGCTCGGCATATTTGCAGAGATGTTTGAAATCCCGCACCTGGAGTTGGGATTCTTCCCCGGCGTCTGGGCGATCGGCATTGCAGCCGCATTCATCGTCTCTTTGTCGGCTGCGCTGTCCGGCGCCTCCGCGATCCTGAAGATCCGCCCGGCGGAGGCGATGCGCGAGGAAACGCCCGCCGGCGGGAGGCGATTGTTGCTCGAACGGATGCGGTTCTTTTGGAACTTTCTTTCCCTGAACACGCGATACTCCTTAAAAAGTTTGCTACGCAGCAAAGGGCGGTTCTTTACTTCCATCGTGGGCGTCTCCGGGTCGGCCTTGTTGCTCGTGTTCGCGTTCGGATTTAACGACAGCATCGAACACGTCACCTCCGGCTACTATGAGAACCTGATTCGCTATGACGCAAGAATTGAAATTTCGCCGATGCTGCTCTCCGATGAAAGTGAAATCGAACGCATCCGGGGCGTTGCGGAATACGAAAAAGTTCTGATGGCGCCGGTCATTCTGACAAACCAAGAAACCGGCGTGGAAAAGGAGCTGAAAGCGGTCATTTCCGACGAAGAGGTATCGATGCTCAACGTAAAAACGGTCGCGGGAGACTCCGTCGATCCGGGCGACGGCATTGTGATGCCGGAATATACGGCGACGAGGATGGGGCTGAAAATCGGTGATTCCGTTCTGCTCAAAACGTTTGACAGCGCATACGAACAGAGTTTTCGCATCACCGACCTGAGTGACCAAAATACGGATTTTTGCGTTTTCCTACGATACGAATCGATCACCGACATGTTCCAAAACAACGCGAAGATATGCAACACCCTGCTTCTCAATTATACCGAAGAAGACGTCTTGTCAAAAATCGAAGACTGCAAAAGCGTAACGTCCGTGACGACCAAGGAGGAAAGCATTGGCGCCCTGTCCAATCTGCTCGATACGATCGATCTGATGGTCTCGATCCTGCTGCTGTTTGCCGTCGCTTTGGGGATCACCGTTCTTTTTTCGGTCAATACGATGAGCATTCTGTCCCGCAGATACGAATTTTCGACATTGAAAGTCCTCGGCTACAGCACGGGCAGCATTCTGTTGGTATTTTTGAAAGAGTCGATTCTGCAAACGGTGATTTCAATCCCCGTGGGGTTTTTCCTCGGCGTGCAGGCGCTTCAGCTGATCAAAGGGGATTTTTCGACGGATTCGTTCCGCTTGGTCATACAGGTGAGCGCCCTGTCGTTCGTCTACGCTTTCCTCGCCGTCTGCGCGATGACCGGCATCATGTTTTTGTACACGAAAAGAGCCGTCGGGAAATACGATTTGGTGGAGATATTGAAGAGAAAAGAATAGAAGCCGAAACAGCGCTTCCCCATGGATGTTTTTTCAGGAAGGACCGATCAAGGTTTTCCCAATTCAACGGCGTACGCATTTCCGATCATGAGGGCGACGGCCGTGCCCGATTCGTCCGAGACTTCCATGCGGTACACCGACACCCTGTTTCCCCCGTCTATCTTCTTTGCGGAAACGATCAGTTTCCCGCCTTTCGGTGGTCTGAAATAGGAGATCGTCGCCGACTGGTTGACGGCGAGTTTCTTCTCATCCCTGTCGAGAAAACCCGCATTCGACGCGACGGCAAAAGCCGAATCCGCCAACGTATAGACAGCGCCTCCCTGTATCACCCCGGCGGCGTTCAGATGTATGTCCGCGATCTCCAAACTGCATACCGCGCAATCATCGCCCACCTCATCGATGGAGACGCCCGTCATCGCAAGATAGTTGTCCCGTGCAAAAAACGCCTTGACCTTTTCGATGTTCCTCATCGCAAATCCCCGTTTCCCGGCAACCCCGCCGCTCATCCGATCACGCGCAGGATCCCGTTTCTTCCCCGCACCTGCCACCCGAAACAAACCCGCAATCCGCCGATCCCGCGCATGTGCGCCGGCGCGGCGTGACAATTGGCAGTATATGCGCAAAAACGCGGGATGTCAATCCATCATGAAACAGCCGGCAACGTGAAGCCTGCGGCGGCTGCGCGGGCATCCGGCGCAGGCCCGAAGCGGCCGTTTCGTTCCGGGCTTTGGGAATTTCGGGGAATTCGTGTATAATGTTACTGCGCAAGGGTTCCGGCGCCAAACGGAACGAATTTCGCGAAGCGAAGCGCGGAGGCATGACGGCAACGCGCAGGGAAACACGAGGTGCAACGATGATCATAAGCGCGGGTGCGGAAAAAGTGGTACGCAGACTGCGGGCCGGAGGTTACCGCGCCTATTTGGTGGGTGGTTGCGTGCGGGACGCGCTCCTCGGGAAAGAACCCGTCGATTGGGACGTCGCCACATCCGCGAGACCGGAACAGGTGACGGACTGCTTCGGCGATCTGCCCGTCATTCCCACCGGACTCAAACACGGAACCGTCACCGTCCTTTCGGAACACATGCCCGTCGAGGTCACCACGTTTCGGAAAGACGGGGCGTACCTTGACAACAGGCGGCCTTCGGAAGTGTTCTTCGTGGACGATCTGAAAGAGGATTTGTCGCGCAGGGATTTCACGATCAATGCCTTGGCCTATGCGCCGGAGGAAGGTTTGATCGACTGCTTCGGCGGCGCGGAAGATCTGAAAGCAGGCGTGATCCGCACCGTCGGCAGCCCGGACGAGCGATTTGGGGAGGACGACCTGCGCATACTGCGGGCGTTGCGTTTTGCGTCGACGCTCGGTTTCCGCATCGACGATCGGCTTTCCGCGGGCATCCACGGGAACAGGAATCTCCTGACGCGGATCGCCGCCGAACGCATCGCCGCCGAACTCATGAAGTTGCTCCCCGGCGTTCGGATCTTTGAGATACTCATGGAATACGCGGACGTCTTTGCGGTGTTCATCCCGGAAATAACGCCGGCGACAGGCTTCGATCAACGCAATCCCCATCATGCCTACGACGTATGGGAACACACGGCAGTCGCCATATCCCAAGCGACGGAAGATCCGATCGTCCGCCTTGCCCTGCTCTTTCACGATCTGGGCAAGCCGGCAAGCTTTCTCGTCGGAGAAGACGGCGTCGGGCATTTTTACGGACACGAAGCGCGCGGCGCCGCCATCGCGCATCACCGGCTGCGCAAACTGAGATTTGACAAAGACACCGTCGAGACCGTGACCGCACTGATCAAATGGCACGACGCCGTGATCGCTCCGAACAGGCTTCTGAAATGGCTGAGCAGACTGAGTCCGGAGAGGCTTCGCCTGCTTTTCGCGGTCAAGAGAGCCGACGGTTTGGCGCATACCGAAATGTTTCAGGATGCGCGTGTGCGCGAAACGGAAACATTGGAACGCGCTTTGGATCGCATACTGGAAGAAAAAACCTGTTATACGCTGAAGGATTTGGCGGTAAACGGGAAGGATCTCATCGATCTGGGCGTACCGAAAGGCCCTCGCATCGGCGATATCCTGCACGCTCTGCTCGACGATGTGACGGAGGGGAAGCGCCCCAACGAACGGGGAGCCTTGCTCTCCGCCGCCGCCCGCCTGATCGATGCCGGTCCGCCCACATGACCGCGCATCCGACTGTCTCCCGCCCGCAGCACAAAACGGCGCGCGCCGTCACAGTCCTTGCAGAGCGCGCGCCGCGCCGTTTCCCGTATCGATTGCGCCGGAACCTTATCGGTTCGCGCGATTGTACACTTCCCCCGGAACGATCTCTTTGCCCGACGCGCGCAACAATTCGGATATCGTAACCAATTGGTACCCTTGCTGCGCAAGTTCGGGGATGACGCGTTCCATGGCGTCCGCAGTCTGCGGGTACAAGTCGTGGCACAGCACGATGTTGCCGCTTCCGACCTGCCCCATGATCGATTTGTATGTTTGATCCGCGCTTCGCGTTTTCCAATCCATGGTATCCACGGACCACAGAACCACCGCCAATTGTTCCTGCGCGGAAATCCCTTTCACGCGGTCGTCCACCGCACCGTAAGGCGGGCGGTACATGGTCGGTCTTTGTCCGGAAACGCTGTGGATCAGGTCGTTCGTTCTGACGAGTTCATCCCGTATCTCGGCGTCCGACAGTTTGGTCAGATTCCGATGATCCCATGAATGGCCGATGATTTCGCATTGCTGCGCCGCAGCCTCCCGCATGGCGTCCTGAAACCGTTCGATGCGATCACCCACCACGCAAAAAGTGGCCCGGCCTCCGTACTGCTTCAGCAGCGCGACGATCCGAAACGTTTCTTGGCTCGGACCGTCGTCAAACGTCAACGCGATCATGGGCCGGGCCGGATCGATCGGCACAGGCGGAACGACGGTCGCGGAATCGTCCTTGACCGGTTTCGGAATCTTTGTGTTTCCGGCTTGTCCGTTTTTGACGCCGGGATGCTTCGGAACGAATTGGGCGTTCCCGTCCTTGACCGCACGCGTAAAACGATCGGACGCCGTATAAGCTGATTTCTGTTTGCCATCATTTCCGTTGCCGCCGCGCTCAGCGCGCTCTCCCGAAAACACCCGGTTTGTAACGGCGCAGGCGCCCGCCGCAATCGTAACAATCAATAAGAGATAGACGATCAGTATAAACCCACGTTTCATGTTGCCTCCGTTCTTAATCCGTCAGTAGGTTCATATTGGAAGATGTCCAAAATCCTTCGCATGCGTCTTTGCCGCTTTGCCGCGTATCTTGCTGCGGTTCACGGGCAAAAAACCCCGTGACGCCGCCGACATTCCTGCGATTGTTGCCTGTGAAGCGCAACAACTTTCACGGGCAATTTGCACACATACAGTTTTTGGAGATCCCCATTTCAAGACAGGTTGCTGTCTTCTGTTTTCATTGTATCACATCCTGACTTTTTTCGATGCCCGTTTGCCGAAAAACCGCAATGAAACAGAAATGAAATATAAGGGTTTTGTCAGTTCTGCGGAAGCGTCCCGCCAAGACCGCACCGCAATCCGCGCCGGGGACGGTCACGGATATTCGCCGTCAGCGCAAGGGCAATTCGACGGTGAACGAGGTGGTTCCGTTTGCCGAAGCGGCGTATATCCTGCCCGCCGACCGCTCGACGATGGCTTTCGCGATGGCGAGTCCCAGACCGAAGCCGCCCGGGCGCGTTTCGCCGTCCGGCGCGAAATGCCCGGCCGGCGACGTGCGCGCACGATCCGCGCGGTAAAAACGGTCGAAGATCCTCGGCAGATCTTCCAGAGGGATGGCTGCGCCGGTATTGGATACTTTGATATAACCTTCGTGCTTCCCTTTCCCAATCTCCACCGTCACTTCGCCGTCCGCGTCCGTGTATTTCACGGCATTGTCCAAAAGGATCGTAATCGTCTGCCGCAATCGTTCTTCGTCCGCATTTACGACGACGTTATCCGCGTATTTTTTCAACGTCAATTTGATGTTTTGTTCATACAGAACCGCCTCCACGCGACCGATCTCCGCTTCGGCCGCCGCCGCGAGATCGAAAGGCGGATTTTCCCGGGCGCCGTCTTCCGCTTTCGCCAAGTACAGCAGACTGTCGACCAAGGCTCTCATGCGGTTCGATTCCTCCAAGGTGCGTTCAATCCATTTGCGTTGACTGTCCACGGTTGCGGCGCCGTCCGCCAGGATCGCCTCCGCGTTGGAGTCTATGATCGCCAAGGGGGTTTTCAGTTCGTGCGAAGCGTCCGCGACAAACCGCCGCTGTTTTTCCATGCTTTCGTCCACCGGGCGTATCGCGCGATTCGCAAACCGATAGCTCATCAAGAAGACCGCCGCCAAAACGCAAACGCCGATGGCGATCATGCTGAGAAGCAAGCGGGACAGGGCTTTTTCATAATCGTCCACGTTCAAAAACACGATGCTCTCCTTGTTTTCGCCCGTTACGATGTATTGCCAACGCGCGCCGGCGAGACGGATCCTGCCCTTCCCGGCGTCGGTCTGTCTCGCGAGACGCGCTGCCTTGACATACTGCTCGTCGGTCAATGCGATCCGTGAGAAAACCGACAGGATGTTGCCGCTTTTGCTGATGTTGATCACGAAAGATTTGCTGTAATCCATCGGCAGATCGGTATCCCCCTGCACGCGCAAGCCCTCTGCGGCATTCCGTTCCGGCAGTTGTTCCCGTTCGGACAGGATGGCGTTTGTCATCACGTCAGGCGGTATCGATCGCAGGTTTTCGGCGATGATCCCCTGCATGTAGTTGTAGGTGACAAAATAAATCACCGTAAAAGAAAAAAGGATCACCGCGGAGAGGGAGAGCATATTCACCAAAAGCAGTTTGTTCCTCAGTTTTTTCAGCATTTGTATCGGAGCCTCCGTAAACCCCTGCGCAGACCGTATGCATGCGCGCTTTGCCGATCGGATACCGCGTGCGCGCCGCCCGCACCTACGAATCGCTTGCGCGTTCGGCGGTCTGCGCGGCGGATCCGCCATCCTCCGCGATCAACACATCGCCTACGTTTCGGATATTTTTGATCCTGACGCACGAACCGAGCCCGATCAATTTCTTCCGCAGAAACGAGATGTACACTTGGACGTGATTGTCCTCCGCCTCGCTGTCGTATCCCCAGACTTTGCCGATGATCGCGTCAACGGACAGACTCGTACCCTTGTTCGCGATCAGATATTCCAAAAGTCTGCTCTCTTTGAGGGTAAGGTTGTACGATTTCTTCCCTTTCGACAGAATGAGTTTGACAGGGTTGAGTTCGATGTCCCCAAAGACCGACAGTCCCTCCGGAAGCAATTCCCCTTTCCGGCGGCTCACCGCCCGGATGCGCGCCAAAAGCTCCTCCGTCTTAAAAGGTTTCGGCAGATAATCGTCCGCACCGCTGTCAAGTCCCAATACCTTGTCTTCCGTTTCCCCCTTCGCCGTCAAGAGGATGACAGGCGTCGCGATCCCCTCTTTCCGCAACCGTTTCAGCACACTGACGCCGTCCATTTTGGGCAGCATGATGTCCAAGAGGATCATATCGTACACGCCGGACAGGGCATTGTCCAGACCATCCTCACCGTCGAAAGACAGATCGACGTCATAGTTGTTCTTTTCGAGTATCCGCGCCACCGCTTCGGCCAGATACCGTTCATCTTCCACCATCAGGAGTTTCAAACCGTTCCCT
>JAISML010000102.1 GCA_031276775.1 Eubacteriales Family XIII. Incertae Sedis bacterium
GAAAAACCTGATCCTGCGGCGCATCCGCCCCCGCCGTCTTTTCCTCGCCCATCTCCCGTTGCCCGAAGACGATGTCTTCGGTTACATCAAAGCGACGCGCAAGAGCGTTGAGAAACAAAAGGATGTTCTGCCGCCGACGACGCTGCTGATCGGCGGCGATCATTAAACCGATATTACAATACGGATAAGAAAATGTTGCAAGGGGGATTTTAATTGAATCGCCGACATGGATTGTATATAATAAATCCACGCCGCAACAGGGCGGCATCGCGTCGGAGGAGATGATTGGGTACCATTCTTGTCGGAAAATCAAGACCGCTCAGAGGAGAGGTCGGTGTGGACGGATCGAAAAACGCCGTACTGCCGTTGCTCGCAGCCACCTTGCTGACGGAGGAAGTTTGTGAAATAGCGGATGTACCGGAATTGAACGACGTGGATGTGATGTGCAAACTCCTTCGGAGTTTCGGCGCGGTTGTGGAAGAGGACAAACGTGCGAAGTCCATCAAGGTGATCGCAAAGACGCTCACTGCCAACGAAGCGCCTTGCGCGCTCGTAAAGCAGATGAGGGCTTCCATTTTGGCCATGGGACCCCTTCTCGCCCGCACGGGCAGGGCAAAGGCGCCGCTTCCGGGCGGTTGCGCCATCGGGAAAAGACCCATCGATCTGCACCTGAAAGGGTTTCGCGCGCTCGGCGCGGACATCGAGTCCATGGAAGACGAGCGCAGTTACGGCTATGTGGAGGCTGTCGCCGCAAAACTGGCGGGCGGGGAGATATACCTGGATACCCGCAGCGTCGGCGCCACGGAAAACATCGTGATGGCCGCGGCGCTCTCCGAAGGGAACACGATCATAGAGAATGCGGCGCAGGAACCGGAGATCGTCGATCTCGCCAATTTTCTGAATAAGATGGGCGCGAAGATCAAAGGCGCCGGCACCGATGTCATCAAGATCGAGGGCGTCAAAAGATTGCACGGGGCGAACCACGCGGTCATTCCCGACCGGATCGAAGCGGCCACGTTCATGTTGGCGGCCGCCATCACGAAAGGGGACGTCACCGTAACCAATATGCTTTCCGATCATGTGAAACCCGTCATCGCAAAATTGCGTGAATGCGGCGTCAACGTCGAAGACACGGAAAGGGGGACGCGGGTGCGCGTGACCGGGGAATTTCTCTCGGCCACGAACATCAAGACCTTGCCGTATCCGGGATTCCCCACGGACATTCAACCCCAGTTTATGACATTTCTTTCGACGGTGTCCGGACCAAGCTCCGTTGTGGAAACCGTCTTTGAGAACCGCTTCATGCACGTGAAAGAACTGAACAGGATGAATGCGGGCATCACCGTGACGGAAGGACGGAAAGCCATCATACCCGGCGGACGCGTTTTACGCGGCAATCAGGTGAAAGCCACGGATCTGCGCGCGGGCGCAGCTCTTCTGCTCGCAGGTCTCGCAGCGGAGCGGGAAACGGAAATATCGGATATTTATCACATAGACAGGGGATATTCAAACATCGTCGAAAAGTTCTCGTCATTGGGCGCGAACATCAAACGTTCGCCGTAGCGCCGGGGAAAAACGCGGATCCGTCAAGAACGCCCGGTCCGAAACGAATCGCAGATCCATTCAGCTCACCCGCTGCATGCCGCCGATGCGGGCAAGGACGCAAAATACGGACGGCAAATCGGTCAATATGCCGCCGATGCGGGGAAGTCAACGGCAGAGGCAACGGCATCATACTGTTCGTCGCGCACTTCTTCGTATTTCACAAAGATCGCGTCTCTGATGCGGTTTCTCGTTTCCGACGTCAACGGATGCGCGATGTCGCGAAAATCGCCTTCGCCCAATTTCCTGCTGGGCATCGCAATGAATAAGCCATGCTGTCCTTCGATGATCTTGATGTCATGGACGACGAATTCGCCATCGAACGTGACGGAAACAACTGCTTTCATCTTGCCATCGTCGCCAATCTTCCTTATGCGTACGTCAGTAATATCCATCTGCGACTGCTCCTTTCCCCGTTTTTTTTGTGCAAACAAAGCTTCTTTAAGTGCATTATACATGAGAACAGTGTTGATTACAATAGGGTTTGTGAAAAAATCGGAATATTCGGAAAAGTCTCCGCATCCCGTTTTTTATGGTATGATAAACGGAGAAATCAACTGTGGTATCGCCCGGGAGCGTTTATGATCGACCTGTCCAACGTAAAACATATTCATTGCATCGGCATCGGCGGCATCGGACTTTCGGCTGTCGCGGAGATACTGCTCAGCGAAGGCTACGCGGTGACCGGTTCGGACATCAAAGAGAGCGATATCACCGCCGCACTCATTCGCAAGGGCGCGTCCGTGTTTCTCGGGCACCGGGAACGCAATCTCGCGGACGCCGATCTCGTCGTCTATTCCGCAGCTGTGGCGCCCACAAATCCGGAACTTGCGGCCGCTGTTGCGCGGGGGCTTCCCGCCGTGAGCAGGGCGCAGATGCTCGGATATCTGATGGGCCGCAGGAAATACAGCGTCGCCGTCGCCGGCGCCCACGGCAAGACGACCACCACTTCCATGATCGCGCTCGTGCTTAAGGACAGCGGTCGCGATCCGACCATCCTGGTGGGGGGCAATCTCTCGGAGATCGGTGGCAATGTCCGTTTGGGCGGCAGCGAGTATTTTGTCACGGAAGCCTGTGAATACATGGACAGCTTTCTGCATCTTGCCGCCCGGTATGCCGTCATACTCAACATCGATTCGGATCACTTGGACTATTTCAGCGACATTCACCATATCGCGCGCTCGTTTGATCGGTTCGCGCGCCTTGTGCCGGACGACGGGGCGGTGGTCGCTTTCGACGCCAACCCTTTCGTCAGCAGCATCGTTCGCGATTTGGACAGACGCATTGTCACCTTTGGCTTTCATGAGCATTGTGATTACAGCGCGCGGGATATCGAGTTCAACGGAGCCGGCACGCCCGCGTTTACAATCGTCCGCAGGGGGAAGCGGATCTGCCGCATTCAGCTTACCGTTCCCGGCGAACATAACATATCCAACGCATTGGCGGCTTTCGCCTGTTGCCATGACATGGGCGTGGATGAGGCGGACATCGTCGGAACCTTGGAAGCGTTTTCGGGAACGCAGCGTCGTTTCGACCTACTCGGCGAAACGACGGGCGGCGTAAAGATCGTGGATGATTACGCGCATCACCCCACGGAGATCGCGGCGACGATCGAGGCGGCGCGCAATATGCCCGGCGGAACGCTGTGGATACTCTTTCAACCCCATACCTACACGCGCACCC
>JAISML010000111.1 GCA_031276775.1 Eubacteriales Family XIII. Incertae Sedis bacterium
GGGTGCGAATACGAAATTGTCCGTGTGCACATTCCGCGTGAATTCCATCATCTCGACGCCATTTTTGTGATCGTGTCCGACAAGACCTGCGTCGCATGCACCGAAGCGCTGCCCGGGGAATTCCTTCAATTGCTGCGGGATCGTTCCTTTGAGATCCTCGACGTGTCGATTGAAGAGGCGCGCAATGTCGGATGCAACGTGGTGTCGCTCGGCAGAGACGTCATCTGTTCCAGCCAAAGGGCGCGCAAGTTGAACGAACGGTTGCGCGCGATGGGTTTCACCGTATTGGAACCGTGTTTGGATATGCTGCACGGCCAGGGCGGCGGACCGAGATGTCTCAGTTTCCCGTTGGAACGGGAGAATGTTTTTCCGACTTCATGAGAGGGTAAGGTTTTCGTTGTGCGCGCAAAAGGAGGTCTGACATGTTTACAAAGAGGTTCAAACGCCTGCTTGCGGTTCTGACAGTCATTGCGGTAGTCTTTTCGTTGCATGCCTGCGACGTTTCAACGCCCAAAAACGCCGAGGCCGATCGATCGGACGGGGAAGTCTATGAAAATGCGGCAGCGACCGGCGATGATCGGGGAACGCGCCCCTTTGGGGAATCGTTCGGGGGAAGAAGTGTGGCGATGGGGCGGGACGGCATGGTCGCTTCCAGCAGTGTGCTCGCGAGCAATGTGATGAATGACATATTGGAAATGGGCGGAAACGCGGTGGATGCGGCGATCGCGGGCAACGCAATGATGCAATTGACCGAGCCGCATATGTGCAGTGTCGGCGGGGATATGTTCGCCATCATTTGGGATCCGCAAACCGAAGAGGTGGTGGGATTGAACGCAAGCGGAACCTCCTCGAACAGTGTCAGCTACGAGGATATGGTCTCCGCAGTGGGGGATGACGGGGCAATGCCGTTGGCCGGTCCGCTTTCCGTCACCATTCCGGGCGTGGTTGACGGTTGGATCGCCATGCATGAACGCTACGGCAAACTGTCGCTCGGCGAAGTCCTTGCGCCCGCCATCGCCTATGCGAGAGAGGGGGTGCCCGTCACGGAGAGCGAAAGCGAATTGTGGGCGCTCGGTCTCGTTGAACTGATCGAGGATGAAGGCGCGGACGAATCTCATATGCGGGAGCTTTACAACATCTTCTATCCGAACGGGGAGGCGCCCAAAAAAGGGGAGATATTCAAAAATCCGCAAATCGCCGAAACATTTTCCCTGATTGCGGAAAAAGGGCGCGCGGGTTTTTATGAGGGCGCCGTCGCCGAATCGATTGCAGGCACGCTGCAAAAGTACGGAGCCACCCTGACCTTGGAAGACTTGGCGGGATACAGGAGCGAGTGGGTGACGCCGATATCGACCAATTACCGCGGGTATGACGTCTATGAGCTGCCGCCGAACGGGCACGGGCTGACCGCATTGGAACTGTTGAATATCATGGAGAATTTCGACGTCGCGTCGATGGGGCGGGATTCCGCGGAATTTTGGCATATTTTTCTGGAAGCCAAAAAGCTCGCATATGAGGATCGTCCGTTGATTGCGGCCGATCCTGCCTTTTCGGAACTTCCCGCGGAAGCTTTGCTGAGCAAAGAGTACGCGAAACAACGCGCAGCCGGGATCGATGTGACGAAAGCGAATTCCGGGGTATCCTCCGGGCTTGCGCCCACCGGCAAAGGGGACACGACGTATGTGACGGCGGCCGACAGGGACGGCATGATGGTCTCCCTGATCCAGAGCGTTTACGGACTGATGGGCAGCGGCGTTGCGGTTGAACCGTACGGATTCGCCTTGCAGAACAGAGGTTCCCTGTTCTCTTTGGATCGGAATTCCCCCAACGTATATGCGCCGGGCAAGCGTCCGTTCCATACGATCATTCCGGGCTTTGCGATGAAAGACGGACTGCCGTTCCTGTCGTTCGGCGTTTGCGGCGGGGATTACCAACCAATGGGACACGCGCAATTCCTCATGAATGTGATCGACTTCGGGTATGACATCCAGGAAGCGATCGACGCAGCGCGCATTCGGCACAAAGGGCAGACCGATCCGGCCTCCGGGATAAAAGGGGAGGACGGATTCATGGCTGAATTGGGGATTTCCCCCGAGATTGTCGGAGAGCTGATCGACCGTGGGCATCCGTTTATCCGCCAGGACGCGGTGGCAAGCGATCTTTCCGGAAGCATACAGGCGATCATGTATGACGCAGACAACGGTGTATGGTACGGCGCGTCCGAAATGCGCGCGGACGGGGCTGCAATCGGATATTGACGCAACACGATAAGGAGATACTTCAGATGGCTGAAACATTGAACGTGATCAATCCGGAAACCGGGGGCGTCATGGAAACCCTGGTCTTAAAGTCAAAGCGGGAAATGGCCGACATGGTTGAATCCGCCGCCGCGGCGCAAAAAATATGGGGCGCGACGCCGATCTATGAGCGCGTGGCGACGCTGAACCGTTTTGCCGGACTGATCGACGCGAACAACGGACGAATTGCGAAGCTGATTGCGACGGAAAGCGGAAAACCGATCGCGCAGGCGTCCGTCGAAACCGAGGACGGCGCCAATATTTTGCGCGGGAACGCGGAGCGGGCAAAACACCTGTACGGGGATGTGTATCCGGCGACGGGTCCCGGCTTGGAGAATGACGTCGTATTTACGCGAAGAGAACCGCTTGGCGTGGTGGCATGCATTGCGCCTTTCAACTTTCCGATGGAGATCACCTTTCATAAGATTTCCCCCGCGTTGGCCATGGGAAACACTGTGCTGCTCAAAGCGCCTTCGGCGGCGCCGCTGGCCATTCTCGGGCTCGCGGATTTGGCGGCGGAAGCGGGTCTGCCGGAGGACGTTCTGCAGATATTCGTATGCGACAGGCGGACTGTGGACGAAAGCATTGTTGCGAACCCCAAAGTCAATGCGATCTCCATGACGGGGAGCACCGCATCCGGCGTACATCTTATGGAGAAAGGCGCTTCCACGCTGAAGCGGATGTTTTTGGAACTCGGCGGCAACGATCCGTTCCTGATTTTTGACGATGCGAATACGGATCGGGCCGCGGATGAGATGATCACGCGGATGCACAACAATGGGCAGATTTGCTGCGCGCCCAAACGTTTTTTTGTGCACCGGCCGATATATGACGCAGTGTTGGAAAAGGTGATCGGGAAATGCAAAATGTTGCCGCGGGGCAGCGCTTTGGAGGAAGCTTCGGAAATCACGACCTTGGTTACGGAAGACGCCGCGAAAAAAGTGGAACGGCAGATCGCCCATTGCCTGGAACAGGGCGCAACATTAAAATACGGCGGCGTCAGGGACGGCGCGAGAATTGAGCCGACCGTACTGGGCGATGTGACGTCCGCCATGGATGTTGCAAAGGATATGGAGATTTTCGGACCCGTCATCCCGATGATCGCGTTTGATACGGAAGAGGAAGCGATCGAAATGGCAAACGCTTCCGTATACGGACTCTCCGCAGCGATTTTGACCGAGGATCTGGCGCGCAGTTTCCGCGTCGCCGCCCGCTTGGAAGCGGGCGCCGTCGTACAAAACGGCAGTTGCGTGTACCGTCATTTGGATCAGCCGTTTGGCGGGGTAAAAATGAGCGGCATAGGACGCGAGGGCGTGGGCGTTTCCCCCGAGGAATACAGTCGGGTGAAAACGCATGTCATAAAGGAAGTGTTGCGGTAACCGCCGTCGCCCGGGGTTGTCAAACCGCGGCGCGTTTTCCTGCGCGCAGACGCATTCGGATCAGCGCGGCGCCAGCGCCGCCGGACAGGAGCAGCAGACCGATCCAGATTGCGGTATGCGCGCCGTCCCCGGTGGCGGGCGGACCGCCGCCGGGGTTTTCCTGTTTCGGGATGCCGTCGTCGACGGAGGGCGCCGTCACGTGCAACACGCCGGCAAAGCGCCAACCGGCAAAGAACGGCCACGCGCCCCCGGCGCCCTCATAGATCTCGAAGTTGCCGTACACGCCGGCTTTTGCGTAGATCGGATATGCCCCGGCGGGATCGCCCTTTTGATAGGTCGTCGCGATCGGGATTTCGCGCTTGTGTTGCCCGGCTTCGTTTCCGAATGCCGCAAAATCAAAGGCGTCGCCGATGGGCGTCCCATCCTGTTTGAGACCGTCATAAAGGACGGCGAGATCGTAGGACGCGCGGAGCGGGGCGTCGTCGTCCGCGCCGATGTCCGCATGCGTGATCGACGGGACGACGGGGCGTGGTCTGATGACGATGCTGCGCGCAACTTCCCGGGGGATCTTCCCGTTCGCCGCGAACATGAGCTTGATCTCTCTGCGGGTCGCGTCGGTTTCATCCGGCGGCAGACCCTCGATCCATTTCCCGGCGGAATCCCCGGACCCGCCGAATCGGAATGACAGAACGCCGGACAGCAACGTGTCGGCGCTCAGGCGATAGCGGATGCCATGGGGCGTTCCGTCATAATAACCTTCGTATCCGAGCGCCTGAATGCTCTCCGGGTCCGGCGGATCCATGCCGACGTTGAGCGCTGTGTAAAGGATCTGCGCAAAACCGGGCGGTACGTAAGCGTATTGCGCCCGGTAGACGCGCGGCGCATAGATCGGAGCATCCGGATCGAAAGCGGGCGACCAACCGGCGAACTCGAAATTTTGCGCGACGGCGATGTTTGAACCGGCGAAATACCCCGCCCAAAAGATCGCCGGACTGCCCGAGTCTGGCATTGCACTGAGACTTGTGCCTTCTTTCACGAGATAGTTCGTCACGGGCGTAAATTTGAAAGAACCTTCCGCGCCCAAGTCAAAACGCACCGAATGGAAGATCTCCGCGATCCCTTGCGGTTCATAGGCGTAGCGGGCCGTATACGTTCGCACTTCGTTTACGGGCGACAGGAGATCCACGTCCGGCGACCATCCGATGAATGTGAGGTCGGAGCCGTCTTCCACCCGTACCGCCGGTACGGAAAAACCGTCCGCGGCGCCGAGCGGCGTGCCGGCTTTCACCAACAGCGTCGCAGAATCGGCGCTGTCTGCCGCGAGTGTGCCGTAAACGCCGCCCGCGTCGAAAGTGACCGCATAATATTTTGTCTGTGCCGGATGAGAGGGAATCCCGGCGTAGACCGCAACATAGACGGCCGGTTCGGTGACAGGTCGCTCCAAAAGCTGCTGCACCTGTGTGGGGGACAGGTACGACAGCGGTTTGTCCTGCGGCGCCCAACCGACGAATGCATAGCCTGCGGCGCTTTGCACGGTCGGCGGCGCTTGGATGCCCGCGTCCGACAGAGATGCGTCGAATGCGATCTCGTAGGTGACGCTCGATCCGCCCGAGGCGAGTTTGCCGTAATTGCCGCCCGCATCGAAAGTGACGCTGAAGTAGGTGGACACAATCGGAGGAGACACGACGATGTAGA
>JAISML010000134.1 GCA_031276775.1 Eubacteriales Family XIII. Incertae Sedis bacterium
GTCTTCGTCTCCCGCACGCACCCGTCCAAATACGCCTTGACCGCCGCGTGACGGGCAAAATATCCGTCGATGTAAGCCTCCGCTTCCTTGCGCGTGATCCCGAGCCCCTCGGAGAGTCCGAAACTGCTCATGCCGTAGATGACGCCAAAATTGACGGCTTTCGCGTTGCTCCGCTGCTCCGGCGTCACCTCTGACTCATCCACGCCGAAGACTCTGGCCGCCGTGCGTCTGTGAATGTCCGCGCCCCGGCAAAAATCGTCGACCAAAGCGCCGTCCTCCGAATAATGCGCCAATATCCTCAATTCTATCTGGGAGTAGTCGGCGCCCACCAGCAGATATTCCTCGCTCTCCGGCACAAAGGCGCGGCGGATTTGACGGCCGAATTCCTGACGGATCGGAATGTTCTGAAGATTGGGCTCCGTACAGCTGATGCGGCCCGTGGCCGTGACCGTCTGACGGAAATGCGCATGAATCTTCCCGTCGCGCGCCACCAACGGGATGAGTCCGTCAATGTAAGCGCCGCGCAATTTCACAAGCGTTCTGTAGGACAGTATCTTTTCGATGATCGGACTGCGATCGCGCAGTTTTTCAAGCACTTCCGCGCCTGTCCCGTAACCTTTTTGCGTCTTTTTGAAAGACGGGAGCCCCATCTTTTCAAAGAGAATCACGCCGAGCTGCTGCGGGGAATTGATGTTGAAAGACTCTCCCGCCAAGGCGTGGATCTCTGCGGTCAGGGAAAGAATGCCGTCGTCGATCTCCCGGCCGACCGCGATTATCGCGTTCTTGTCGAAAGCGAACCCCTCCGCCTCCATGCATGCCAACGGTACGATGAGGGGCAATTCCGCTTCGGCGTATACGCGGGACAGACCTGCCGCCGCGATCTTTTCCTCCTGCGCGGATTTCAAAGACAGCACGGAGCGGCAAAATTGTCTGCCGTATTCCGCGTAACGGGGCGTATCGTCGGAGATGAGATCGATCTGTCCGGCGGCTGCGATAAAATCCGCCTCATCCGGAACCTCGACGCCAAAATATTCCGCGGATAAGGTCTTGATGGAGTAGTTGCTGCGCGTCGGTTCCAAAAGATACTGGGCGAGAGCCGTATCGAAAACGATCCTTGGGCTGAAATCGGATCGGGCGGCGTCGGAGGGAACCGCCCGGCGCAGGACGCTGCGCAGAGCGTAGATATCCGTCTGGATATGATGGCCGGCCAAAGGGATGTCCGCTGCGGCAAGAGCCTCCGCAAAGACCGCCGCCGGAACCGCGTCGCCGCCGACGGGAATGTAACAGTGCATGCCGAATGACATGAGATTGATGCCGTACAGGACGGGCGTATCCCGATGGTCGTTGTTCCCAAAGACTTTCAGCACGGCGAAAGCCCCGCTTTCTTTGATGCGTCGCACCGCATCCCGGATCGCCGGGGCGTCCCGGGCGATGAGGGTTTCGTTTTCCGCATCGTGGTAAGTTCCCGTCGTTCCTCGCGCGTCTGCTGCGGGCGTATGCCCGGAAAGATCGAGTTTTCTCAGAAAACTGTTGAACTCCAACCGGACGTACAGTTCGATCAGACGTTCCGTGTCCGGTTCGGCGCGTTTCATCTCATCGAAGTCAATCCCGATCGGCACCTCGGTGAAGATGGTGGCCAACCGCTTGCTCATCATCGCCAGCTGCGCGTTGGACTGCACTTTTTCACGCAGTTTCGCATTGGCAATCGTGTCCGACTTTTCGATGAGGTTCTCGACGGAACCAAATTCGCGAATGAGCTTGGAAGCGGTCTTTTCCCCCACGCCGGGCAAGCCCGGGATGTTGTCCGACGCATCCCCCATCAGAGCTTTGTAATCCACAAACTGTTGCGGCGTAAACCCGTACTGTTCGATCATCGCTTTCGCATCGTAGAGATCGAAGTCGGATATGCCGCGCTTCGTGAACAGCACGCGCGTCCTGTCCGAGGCGAGTTGCAGCCCGTCCCTGTCGCCTGTGATGATCAGCGGTTCCAACCCCGCCTCCTCGGCGCGTTTCACCACGGTGCCAATGATGTCGTCGGCCTCGTATCCGTCGATCTCCATGATTTTGACGCGAAGCGCTTCCAACACCTCTTTCATCAGCGGCAACTGCATGGCCAATTCCATGGGCATGGGTTTTCTGCCCGCCTTGTACGCGTCGTAAGCCTTGTGCCGAAAGGTCGGCGCTTTTCGATCAAAAGCCGCAACGATGTATGCGGGCGCATAGTCCGCGATGAGTTTGTTCAGCATGGTCAGAAACCCGTAAATGCCCTGTGTGTAAATCCCCTCTTTCGTGATCATCGGACGCTGAATGGCATAATACGCCCTGTTGATGAGACTGTTGCCGTCGATAACGATCAGTTGCTTGCCGCCCTGCGTCATGCTGTCCTCCGGTATTCTCCGATACCGTTCCGCACGCGCCGCGCGGGAACGAATTGTGGTATAATAAACATATTGTTGAATTTTATTATATCACACAGGAGAGCGGATGTACGATTATCACACCCACAGCAGTTTTTCCTTTGACTCGGACACGCCCATCGATGACATCATACGGCGGGCGCTCGGTCTCGGGCTCACAGGGGTCGCCATCACCGACCATTACGAACCGGAACACACCGACACCGCCTGCGATCCCGATTTGGACTTTGCGGGATACCATGCCGCGCTCGACGAAGCGGCAAAACGGTATGCGGGAGATATACAGGTCGCAAAAGGCATAGAGATGGGGCTGCAACCGGGGAGCCCGAACGCGCATTGCGCCGCCGCCGCAAGCGCGTATCCCTATGATTTCATCATCGCGTCCATCCATTGCGCCGACGGCATCGCCATCGATCTGCCGGCCTATCACGCCGGAAAGGATTACAGACAGGCCGTGGAAGTCTACTATGCCGACATGTTGCGCTGCATCACGGAACATTCCGATTATGACGTAATCGGACACTTTAACGTGATCGAACGGTATATCGACGCGATCCCGAAAGCCGGAGAGTTCGCGGATCAAATCGACGTGATTTTAAGGAAATTGGCGGAAGACGGCAAAGGCATCGAAATCAACACTTCCGGTCTGCGGTACGGCATGAAAGATCCCACCATGCCGACGCCGGCCATCCTGAAGCGTTATGCGGAACTCGGCGGCGAAATCGTCACGACGGGTTCCGACGCGCATCGTGCGCAGGATGTGGGATGTATGCTGGATTTTGCCGAACAGATGATTCGGGACGCCGGTTTGGGATATTTGGCGACGTTCAAAAACCGCAGACCCGTGATGATCAAACTGTAAACCGATTCAACCGAACATTTTTTTCACTGTTTCCGCAAATTTGTTCTGTTTTGCGTAGGAATCCCCGCCGATCTTTTCGGCCAAATTCTTGATGGCTTTCTTCTGATCGCCGTTCAATTTCGTCGGAACCTCCAGATTGACTTTCACGTAAAGATCACCCAATTTATTGCTCCTGAGCGCTTTGACGCCTTTCCCTTTCAGCCGAAACACGGTTCCCGGCTGCGTACCCGGCGGAACCTTGTAGCTGACCTTCTCCCGCAGGGTAGGCACGGTGATGGACGCGCCAAGCGCCGCCTGATCGAAGGTGATCGGTATTTCAAGACGCAGATCGCTGCCGGTCCGCGTGAACAGATTGTGCGGTTCCACGCCGATGATCACGTACAGATCCCCGGGCGGTCCGCCGTTCTGCCCGGGTTCGCCCTGACCGCGGAGGGATATGATGGAATCGTTGTCCACGCCTGCCGGGATATCGACGGAGATGGTCACTTCTTTTCGGATTTTCCCCGAACCCGCGCATTGTTTGCAGGGCGTTTCTATCACCTCGCCGGCGCCGCGGCAGGTGGGGCAGGTACCCACGTTCATAAAAGACCCGAACGGTGTGTTCTGCTGGGTCTGCACCTGTCCGCTGCCGTTGCACCTGGGGCAGGTCTTTTTCGCCGTGCCGTTTTCCGCGCCTGTGCCGTTGCAGACGGGGCATTCCATGGTTTTTCTCAGGACAACCGTTTTTTTTGTGCCGAAGACCGCATCCTCAAACGATATCCTGACGGACTTTTGCAGATCCTGTCCTTTTCGCGGCCCATTTCGCCGTGCGCCGCCACCGCCCCCGCCGAAAATACCGCCGAAGATGTCGCCGAAGATGTCGCCGAAATCCGCAGAGGCAAACCCGCCGCCGAAACCGGTTCCGCCGGCGCCGAATCCCGCGTTGGGATCGACGCCGGCATGACCGAATTTGTCATAGAGATCTTTTTTCTTCGCATCCGAAAGAATACTGTAGGCTTCGTTCACTTCTTTGAAGTTTTCCTCCGCCGCTTTGTTCCCGGGATTCTTGTCGGGATGATATTCCATGGCTTTCTTTCTGAACGCCCGTTTGATCTCATCCTCGGTCGCACCCTTTTTGATGCCAAGCACTTCGTAATAATCTCGTTTATCAGCCATTGATCGTTATCCTTCACATTCTGTTTCTGTTCGGTTTCGTTTGTTCCCGGCGCGATCACGCCGCAAGCGGCATCAGCGCTGCTTGTTCGCGTCCTCATCCACCACTTCAAAGTCGGCGTCCACGACGTTTTCGTTGCCTCCCGCCGACGCGCCCGGCGCGCCCGTATCCGCGTTCGCGGAGGCGGCGCCCGTGCCGAAGCCGTCCGCGCCCGGGGTCTGACCGGGATCGGCGCCCTGCGCGTTCTGATACAGCTTGGCGCTGATGGCGTGGAACTCGTTGGTCAAGGTCTCGGTCTTGGAGCGGATGGCTTCCGTGTCCGTACCGTTCAGTGCGGTCTGCAGATCGTCTTTCGCCGCCGTGATCTTGTTTCTCTCCTCATCGGAAAGCTTGTCGCCGAGCTCTTTTACGGCTTTCTCCGTTTCATAGACGAGATGCTCCGCCTGGTTGCGCAGATCGATCTCCTCTTTCTTCTTTCTGTCTTCCTCCGCAAACTGCTCCGCTTCTTTGACCTTCGCCTTGATCTCCTCTTCGGACAACTTGTTGGATGAGGTGATCGTGATCCGCTGCTCTTTGCCGGTTCCCATATCCTTGGCGCTGACGTTCACGATGCCGTTGGCGTCGATGTCAAACGTAACCTCGATCTGCGGAATGCCGCGGGGGGCGGGCGGAATGCCCGACAGTTGGAATCTGCCGAGGGTGATGTTGCCGCCGGCGAATTCGCGTTCCCCCTGCATGACATGAATGTCCACGGCTGTTTGATTGTCGGCCGCCGTCGAAAAGATCTGACTCTTTTTCGTCGGGATGGTCGTGTTTCGCTCGATCAGTTTGGTCGCCACGCCGCCCAACGTTTCGATGGACAGGGAGAGCGGCGTCACGTCGAGCAACAGCACGTCATGCACCTCGCCCGTGAGAACACCCGCCTGTATGGCGGCGCCGAGCGCCACGCATTCGTCGGGATTGATGCCTTTGAACGGATCTTTCCCCGTGATCTTCTTGACCGCGTCCTGCACGGCGGGAATCCGCGTGGAACCTCCGACGAGGATCACTTTGCTGATGTCGCTGTTTGTGATACCCGCGTCGGACATGGCTTTCTTCATCGGTTCAATGGTCTTTTCCACCAAATGCGACGTGAGTTGGTCGAACTTTGCCCGCGTGACGTCCATGTTCAAATGAAGCGGACCCGCCTGACCGACCGTGATGAACGGCAGATTGATGTTGGTCGTCTGCTGGCCGGAAAGCTCTTTTTTGGCTTTCTCCGCAGCTTCCTTGAGCCGCTGAAGCGCCATGTTGTCCCTCCGGAGATCGATGCCGTTCTCTTTCGCGAAACTGTCCGCGATGAAATTCATGAGCGCTTCGTCGAAATCGTCGCCTCCCAAGCGGTTGTTGCCGTTCGTCGCCAAGACCTCAAAGACGCCGTCGCCCAGTTCCAAAACGGACACGTCAAAGGTGCCGCCGCCCAGATCGTAGACGAGGATCTGGTGGTGTTCTTTCTCCTTGTCGAGTCCGTAGGCCAACGAAGCCGCCGTCGGTTCGTTGATGATCCGTTTCACGTCGAGTCCCGCTATCTTGCCCGCGTCCTTCGTCGCCTGTTTCTGGCTGTCCGCAAAGTAGGCGGGCACGGTGATGACCGCTTCCGTGACCGTTTCCCCCAGATAAGCCTCCGCGTCCGCTTTGAGTTTGGCGAGAATCATGGCCGAAATATCCTGCGGCGTGTATTTCTTCCCGTCGATCTCTATCTTGTAGTCGCTCCCCATCTCACGCTTGATGGATGAAATCGTCCTGTCGGGGTTTGTGATGGCCTGACGTTTGGCCGTCTCCCCCACAAGCCGTTCGCCGTTTTTCGCAAAGCCCACGATGGAAGGCGTCGTTCTGTTGCCTTCCGCGTTGGTGATGACAATCGGTTCGCCGCCTTCCAGTACCGCCACGCAAGAATTTGTCGTTCCCAAATCAATTCCAATAACTTTTCCCATCTTTAAAATCCTCCTTATTCCCGGTTTCCTTCCGAATTTTCCCTGTGGGCGTGACGCCCTACTCGGCCACCTTGACCATGGCGGGCCGAATCACTTTTTCCCTGAGCCTGTAACCTTTCTGCATGACGCAGGTGACCTGCCCGCTTTCGTACGTCTCCGAAGCTTCCATCATCACCGCGTGATGCACATTGGGATCGAAGACTTCGCCTACGGCGGCGATCTCTTCCACATCGTTCTTTTTCAGCACATTGATCAGCTGCGCGCGGATCATTTCCATGCCCGCGAGGAATGTTTCATTTGAACCTTCCGCCGGATTTTCCGTCGGCCGTTCCGCAGCGTCCCCGATCGCCCGCTCAAAATTGTCCAATACTTCCAGGAGATCGGTCGCGAACTTGGCATTGGCGTATGCGTATATCTCGGACTTTTCTTTCTCGGTGCGTTTCTTGTAGTTTTGGAAGTCCGCCGCGAGCCGCATGTAACGGAGATCGCCGCTTTCACCGGTTTCCGGACCGCTCCCGGTTCCGTCCTGTTCGGATCCGGCTTCGTCCGTCCCCTGCTTCGCTTCGGTCCGTCCTGTCTCGGTCTCCGCCCCGCCGGGCGCGGTTTTTTTCTTTTTCGGCGCATCCCCCGCCGCGCGCCCTTTCGCGCCCTTTCCCTTTCCGTCCTCCCGGCTCCGTTCCGTTTCCCGATCCGAAGCCGGTTTTGCGTCGCTTCGCTTATCGCTCATCCTCATCTCCTTCCTTCAACTGAAATGTCCTGTCCAGATTCTTCGTCATGTAATCAATGACGGATGTGATTTCGCTGTATTTCATCCTCGTGGGTCCGATTACGCCCAGTTTCCCGACAAATTTGCCGTCCACATGATAGGTCGCCGTGATGATGCTGCTGTCCGGCATGATGTCCTCCGAGTTTTCGTCCCCGATGGTGATGGTGATCCCCTCTTCCCGCCTGACGAGGGTATCCGTCAGATCGTCCCTCCGATCCACCATCGCCAGAAAACGCTTGGCCCGTTCCACGTTGTTGAACTCCGGATGGGCGAATATGCGCGTCATCCCCTCCAAAAAGAGCTGAACCTTGCACATATCCTCCACCGTGGCGAACGATGTCAGATTCGTCAGTTCGGAAAGCAGTTCCGAGGCATGGCGGATGGTTCTCTCCAACTCTCGGATGTTCACTTTCAGTTCCGAGCGAATCTTCTTTTTCGCGCTCTCGCTCAGTTCGTATTTGTCCATGAGGCGGTTCACGTAGAGCCTGTACGCCTTGTCGGACGGCACCCTGCCCGCGGATGTGTGCGGATGCGACAGGAAACCCATCTCTTCCAGATCCGCCATCTCGTTGCGGATGGTGGCGGGGCTGATCCCCATCTCGTATTTGCGGGACAGGGTTCTGGAACCCACCGGCTCCGCCGTCAGGATGAAATCCGAGACGATCGCCTGCAATATTCTCAATTTTCTTTCCGTCAATTCCATTGTTTTTGTTTCCGTTGCCACTGCGCATTTGTCAATACCGGGTGATCCCCGCCGCATGGCATGCGCCGGGGATATTCCTGTTGTCTTTTTCCGTCTTGTTAGCACTCATGCGCGGTGAGTGCTAACATCTACCCTAAATTATACACTGCCGACAGCTTATGTCAACAGTGTATTTTGAGAAAGGCGGAAGAAGGTTCCATTTTCTATTATACCCGGTCACCGCGATTTGAAACACAAATATCCATTTTTAAAATTCTCCGCCGGAACCGAGTGCGGTTCTTACGGCTTTCGCCCACCCGGACAGTCGTTTTTCGCGCGCCGAAGCCGACATGACGGGTGAAAATACGCGGCCGAGCCGCTGCTGATCCTCGATCTCATCCGCATGTTCCCAAAAACCGCAGGTCAAGCCGGCCAAGTAAGCCGCGCCCAGCGCCGTCGTTTCGATATAGGCGGGCCGGCGCACGGGCGCGCCGATGATGTCCGCCTGAAACTGCATGAGAAAATCGTTTGCCGCAGCGCCGCCGTCGGCTCTCAGCACGGAAACCTGCGTCGCGCCGCCCTCTCTTTCCACGCCGCGCAAAACGTCGCTCTTCATCGCCTGCAACAGGTCGAAACTCTGATAGGCGATGGCCTCCAAGGTCGCCCGGATGAGATGGTACTTGTTCGCCCCTCCGGTCAGCCCCACGATGACGCCCCGCGCGTAAGGATCCCAATGCGGCGCGCCCAAGCCCGCGAAAGCCGGCACCATGTAGACCCCGCAGGTGTCCGAAACTTTGCCCGCCATCCACTCCGAATCGGACGCTTCCTCAATAAGTTTCATCTTGTCCCGCAACCACTGCACAGCCGCCCCCGCCGCGAAAACGGAACCTTCCAAGGCGTAATTCACCTTGCCGTCAATCCCCCAGGCGACGGTGGTCAGCAGACCGTTATCGGAACGGACGGGCGTCGTGCCCGTGTTCATCAGCATGAAACAGCCGGTGCCATAGGTGTTCTTCACCTCTCCGGGCGAGAAACAGGCCTGTCCGAACAGTGACGATTGCTGATCTCCGGCGGCGCCCGTTATGGGAATCCCACCGCCGAAAAGTTCCGGATCCGTAAGGCCGTAAAGACAGCCGGACGGCCGCACCTCGGGCAGCACGGAGGTGGGAATTTCCAGGATGTCCGCAATGTCCCT
>JAISML010000224.1 GCA_031276775.1 Eubacteriales Family XIII. Incertae Sedis bacterium
ACGGAGGGAAGAATGGCCACGATATGCGACACAAAAAAGGTATTGGCAAAGTCACTGTTGCAACTATGCGAAAAAAAAACGTTCGACAAAGTATCGGTGCATGACATCGTGCAAAACTGCAATGCCGGGCGTCAGACTTTCTACAATCATTTTCACGACAAATACGATTTGACATTTTGGTTCATCACCTACAATGCCAATCTGATCGCCGAGCAGACGCACAGGTCGAACGAGGGTTGGACGTACTTTTTGCGTACGTATCTGCGCTTTGTCAACGACAACATCGGGTTTTTCAAGGGACTGTGCGAGCATTCGTCCCACGCGACGCTTTCCGAGCGGCTTGTCGTCCATTTCGGCGCTCTTTATTCCGTCTTTTATCTGCCGTACACCTCCGTCATCGACTGCGCGTTTCGGTCAGGTGACGCCGGGATGTTGTCCTTTGCCGCACGGTTTTATTGTTGCGGGCTGCTGTCGATCGCAAAGACCTGGCTGCGCGGCGGAGCCAAAGATGCGCCCGAGACCCTCGCGGAACAGCTCGCCTCCGTCGCGCCCGCTCTTGAACCCGTCTGAACCCGAATCGCGGACATCCGCTGCCGAACCGATCTTGGCGCCGTCCGCGCCGATCCGTCAATGCCCTTTCTTCATCGCCTTTTCATGCATTCTGTCTATGAACGCGTTGATGCGTCTGCGGTGCAGGACGGCGACGCCCGCCGCCGCGAGGACGATGATTGCGACGACGATCATTCCGACATAACTGTGCGTTCTGAACATGCGGCCGATGATGATGCTGCATAGCAGCGCCGGCGCCCTGCCCGCCAGACTGAGGGCGAGAAAAGGCATCATGCGCAGATTGGATATGCCCGCCGCATATGAAAAGATATCTTTCGGAATCCCCGGGATCAGATACAGGAGAAATACGATGATGAGCGCTTTCTTGGAAGCCATGAGTCCGAGAAAGCGCTCCAGGCGTTTCTCGCCGAACACGAGGTAAACCATGTCTTTTCCGAAAACCTTGCCCAGCAGATATGTGACGAGGGTGGCGAGGCCAATGCCGATGATGGAGGAAGCAAACCCGAGGAAGATCCCGAACGCGTATCCCGCAGCAAATTGCAACGGTTGTCCCGGAATGACGGATATGACGACCTGTACGACCTGAAATCCCATGTAGATGAAGATGCCCGCCGTTCGGTACTGTTCCAGCATTTCGTTTACTTCTTCAAGGCTGTTGAAATCCTCCAAAACATTCGGGTAGTGCAAGTACACGATCAGCGGAACGACTGCGACAATTCCCAACAAAACGAGGAATTTCAACACTGAAATCAAGATGCGCGTCTTTTTCTTCCCGGAGTTCCCGTGGTCTGTGTTTGTTTTTGTCATTTTATCCCATTTCGTCATGCGCGCACGCGAAATTGTTGGAGAGCCGCAGCCGGATCACAGGTTGACGAAGCCTCCTTCCGCTAAGCGCCGGACAGCCGACATTACGCCGAATTTCGCGTGTTCATAGGAGAGTCCTCCCTGAAAATATACATTGTACGGCGGACGCATGGGTCCGTCCGCGCTGAGTTCGATGGACGAACCCTGCACGAAAGCGCCGGCGGCCATGATGACCTCGTCTTCGTAGCCGGGCATGGCCCACGGCTCGGGCTTCACAAACCCGTCCACCGGGGAGGCGGACTGAATGCCCTCACAGAACGCGACGAGAGCCTCCGCGCTCCCGAGGGAAACCGTTTCGATGATGTCGCTGCGCGCCGCGTCATAGCGGGGATTGACCGGATAACCCAAACGCTCGAACACGCGCGCGCAGAGTATGGCGCCTTTCAGCGCGCCGTTCACCACGCCGGGCGCCATGAAAAGACCTTGCAGGATCGTCCGCGTCTGCCCGAAAGTGAGACCGCACTCGCCGCCGATGCCGGGACAGGTCATCCGCGCCGCGATCAGTTCGATGAATTCGCGGCCTCCCGCGACATAACCTCCCGACAGCGCCAACCCGCCGCCCGGATTTTTGATCAGCGAGCCGGCCATGACGTCGACCCCGACGTCCGTAGGTTCCGTTTTGTCCAGGAATTCTCCGTAACAGTTGTCCGCCATGGTGACGATGGAGGCTCCCCCCGTACGCACGGAACGTTTGCTCAGATCCTTGGCAAAAGCCGCCCATGCTTCGATCTCCCACATGGCAATGGCTTTTCTGTCGCCGTAGCCCGTCGCTCTCTGCAAGGCCAACATGCGCGTGGCGGGACCGACCGCTTTTTCGATGGCTTCAAAATCAAGGCTGCCATCCTCTTTCAGCTCGATCTGTCTGTAGGTAACGCCAAATTCGCGCAGGGAACCTTTCCCCGCATCCGTCAAACCGATGGCGCTGTGCAGGGAGTCGTACGGCGCTCCCGTGCAGTAGATGAGTTCATCGCCCGGCCGCAATACGCCGAAAAAGATCAGCGACAGCGCGTGTGTGCCATTGACGATGAGCGGACGCACCAAAGCGGCTTCCGCTCCGAACACGTCGGCGTAGACGCGCTCCGTCGCTGCCCTGCCCGCATCGTCGTACCCGTAACCGGTCTGCCATGAAAAGTGCGCGTCGCAGATCCTGTTTTGCAAAAAAGCGTGCAATACCTTGTATTGATTGTAGTCGCGCACATCGTCCGTCGCCGCAAACGCCGCCGCCGCGTCAGCTTCGCAGGAGGCGATCAAGTCCACCACCCTGCGGTCGATCCCAAACGTCCGTTCCAAATATTGCGCCGTCGTTTCGCTCCGTTTCCTATTCATGATCCAAGCCTGTCTCATGTCCGCGATCCGATTCCGCCCCATGGGGATGATCGAATTCCGTTTCCCATTCCATATTTCTGACGAGATCGCGTTTCGCGTGTTTCCTGTGCGCGGCATAGAGTTGCGTAGTCGTGATATTGTCGTGGTTCAGCAGTTCCTGAACATCGAAGATGGAATTCCCCCGTTCGATCAGGGACGTGGCGGTGGTGGCGCGGAGTTTGTGGGGACTGTATCCCGCCCGCCGATCCGTACCCAAGGCGATGCCGGTGTATTTCTTCACGAGTTCCCGTATTTGCCGTTCGGTGAGCCGTCGGCCCTGCAAGGAAAGAAACAGCGCGTCCGCGTCCTCTGCGTCCCTGTGCGCCGCCGTCCGGCGTTCGCCCTCCGTATAGTCCCTCAGAACCTTTTTGACGGAGTTGTTCAGCGGCATGACGGCTTCCTTTCCCCGCTTGCGGTATATCTTGAATTCCTCCCGCCGGAAGTTGAACGAGGACAGGTTGAGTTCGCGCAGTTCCGACAGGCGCAGACCGTAGGTGACGAAGATCACGAGGATCGCTTTGTCACGGAATTTCGTTTTCTCCCAAAACTGCCGTTCTTTCTTGGACAAACCCGTCCCGTTGCTCACGGCGTCGAGCATGAGCATCACCTCATCATCCCGCAAGGCTTTGATCTCCCGATCGCCGGCCTTGGGCAACCGAATGGGGTCAAAACCGTCCGTGATGTTGCGTTCGATCATTTCATCCCGATACAGGTATTTGAACAGCACGGACACGGACGAGCGTTTGCGCGCCAACGCTTTGTTGTCATTTCGGTAAATATGGACGGCCTGTTCCTTTTCCACTTTGTATTTGCGGCAATATTCGAGAAACCGATTGACGTCGACGGCTTTCACTTCCCGCAGATCCGCCTGTTTTACGGCGGCGGGCGTATCCGCTTCCGTCAAATCCGTTTCTTCGATGAGGTATTTCAGGAAGAAACGGATATCGTTCAGATAAGCCAGGCGTGTCAACGGCAGGACATTCCCTTTCAGATAGATGAAAAAACCGCGCAGAAAACGCGGCAGCATCCGCTCCGCTTCCGCACATTTCTCTTCGATCATCACTTCTTTGAGAACGATGTTGTCGGG
>JAISML010000254.1 GCA_031276775.1 Eubacteriales Family XIII. Incertae Sedis bacterium
GCGGCTCGCGGAGGACATCGCGGGCGGGCTCGTCGTGACCATGCCGTCCGCGCAGGATTTCCGTTCGACGGAAAAGGTGCCGACCGGGTCCGGCCTGACCGTCGGCGAATGGTGCAACAAGTTCTTCCAAGGCGTGGCGTCCGTGCCCACGGAGAACAGGCAGCGCCTGATGCGCTTCATCGAGAACCTGTGCCTCGGCTCTTCCGCCGTGGGCTACCGGACGGAGTCCATGCACGGCGCCGGCTCGCCGCAGGCGCAGCGCATCATGATCGCGCGCCAAGGCAACATCGAGAGCAAGAAGGCGCTTGCCAAAAAGCTGGCAGGCATCAAGGATTGACGGATCGCGCCATGCTGTGCGGCGTCAAGTTCTGCGGGGGCTGCAACCCGTCTTTCGAACGCGGGAAGGCCCTCGCGGCCATCAAGGAACACTTTGGCGAAAACCTGCGCTTTGCGTATGCGGAGGAAGACCGGCGCTATGATCTGTTGCTCTACATCGCGGGATGCGCGAACCGTTGCACCGCACTCGGCGCATATTCGGCCGACAGGGGGGTCGTTTCCTTGTGGAACGGGGAATCGATTCGGGAGGTCTGCGCACGCATGGAGGAACTTTTGCGCGGATAGCTTTGATCGAATCGCGGGGCGCCGGGTGTCGTTGCGGCGATCTGTGCGCGAAAGCGCGCGGCTTCGCCGTATCGGTGCGCCGATCGTCACGGAATGTTAAAGGAGGTAGCACTTTGGGTTGGAGAGAGAACTACAAAAACAAACTCTGTACTGCGGATGCGGCCGTGAAGCACATCAAGTCGGGCGATGCCGTCGTGCTCGCGCACTGCGTGGGCGAGCCGCCGGTCCTCGTCGAGGCCATGGTCGCAAACGCGGCGCAGTATGAGAACGTGGAAGTCAAACATATGGTGAATCTCGGATCCGGCGCTTTTGCCGCTCCCGGCATGGAGCGGCATTTCCGCGTCAATCCGCTGTTTGCCAGCGCGAACACGCGGGCCGCGATATCCGAAGGCAGGGGGGATTTCACGCCGGCGTTTTTTCATGAGATTCCCAAGCTTTTTCGCGAGGGCAAGCTGCGCATAGACGTGTTGCTCCTGCAGGTGAGCTCGCCGGACGACCACGGCTACTGCAGTCTCGGTCCCTCCGTGGATTACACATTGCAGGCGGTCAATTCGGCAAAGACGGTCATCGCGCAGGTGAACGCGCAATTGCCTTTCACCTACGGGGACGGCATCGTCCACATCTCGGCTTTCGATCACATCGTCGAGGCGGATTCGCCCATCTATGAGATACAGCCGCCCAAGATCGGCGACGTCGAAAGGGCCATAGGCGAGCACTGCGCCGCCTTGGTCGAGGACGGCGCCACGCTCCAGCTCGGCATAGGCGCGATACCGGACGCGGTCATGCTCTTTCTGAAGAACAAGAAAGATCTCGGCATCCATTCCGAAATGATCTCGGACGGCACGTTGGCGCTCTTTGAAGCCGGCGTGATCACGGGCGCCAAAAAATCCATAAACAAGGGCCGCATGACGGTGACTTTCCTCATGGGTACGCGAAAGCTTTACGACTTCGTCCACAGGAATCTCGCCGTTGAAGTCAGACCCGTGGACTATGTGAACCATCCGCTCACCATCAGCCGACAATACAAGATGGTCGCCATCAACTCGGCGATGGAAGTGGATCTGATGGGGCAGGTGAACGCCGAATCCATAGGTCTGCGCCAATTCAGCGGCGTCGGCGGCCAAGTCGATTTCATGCGCGGCGTCGCGATGAGCGAGGGAGGGAAAGCCATCATCGCAATGCCTTCCGTCACAGTGAAAAAGGACGGTTCGGTCATTCCTAAAATCGTTCCTTTTTTGGAAAAAGGATCCGCAATTACGACATCGCGCAACGACGTGGACTACGTTGTCACGGAGTACGGCGCGGCCCCGCTCAAGGCGCAATCGCTCAGGCAACGGGCTCGGAATCTGATCGGCGTCGCGCATCCGGATCACCGGGATATGTTGGCGGAGGAGTTTGAAAGACGATTCGGCGAAAAGCTGTAGGGTTCGGTAAAGAACCGGAGCTTTGCGCCGCACGGCTTCGAACGAATGACATTTGAGCCGCGATGCAATATATTTATATAATGAAAAAGGGGGATCATTATGCTGGCATTGAGAGTAGTTCCAAAGGTTTACTATTTTGACAAGGTAAAAGAGTTTCATGAGGAATTCAAGATCGGCAAGGACGATTTGCTGGTCACGAACGAATGGATATACAAGCCCTACATCGAGCCGCTCGGCATCAAGACAAACGTCGTCTTTCAGGAGAAATACGGCGCGGGCGAGCCGACGGACGAGATGATAGACGGCATCGCGAAGGAGGCCGGCCGGTACGAATACAACCGCATCATCGCGCTCGGCGGCGGAACTATCGTCGATATCTGCAAGGTGCTCGCTCTGGACGTTCCCGAGAAATCGATCGATCTCTTCACGGGCGCGAAGCCCCCGCAGAAGCGCAAGACGCTGGTCGTCATACCGACCACCTGCGGCACGGGCAGCGAGGTGACGAACGTCGCGATCGCGGAGCTCAAATCCCTGCATGTCAAGAAGGGCATCGCCGTCGAGGAAACCTACGCCGACGCGGCCGTGCTGATTCCGGAAACCATGAACAGCCTGCCCTACAAGGTGTTCATCACGAGTTCCGTCGACGCGCTGATCCACGCGGTGGAATCCTACCTCTCGCCCAAGGCTTCGCCCTTCACGGAGCAGTATTCGATCCACGCGATCAAGCTGATCATGAACGGTTACAGGCATGTGGTTGAAAAGGGAGAGAACGAGAGAAATGCACACATGAAGGACTTCGTGCTGGCCTCGAACTACGCGGGGATCGCTTTCGGCAACGCCGGCTGCGCGGCCGTGCACGCGCTCTCCTACTCGATCGGCGGCGCTTTCCACGTGCCGCACGGCGAAGCGAACTACCAGTTCTTCACGGAGGTGCTGAAGCTGTACGTCCGCAAGAACCCGACCGGCAAGATCGCCGCGCTGACGCGGATCTTCGCGGAAATCCTCGGCGTCGATCCAAAGGCCGACGTGTACGGTGCGCTGGAAACCTTCCTGAACAAGCTGATCGCGAAGAAGCCCCTGCGGGAATACGGCATGACAGAGGAACAGATCGACGCGTTTACGAAATCCACCGTGGAGAACCAGCAGCGGCTGCTCGTGAACAACTACGTATTTCTGG
>JAISML010000080.1 GCA_031276775.1 Eubacteriales Family XIII. Incertae Sedis bacterium
GCGGATCCGGGGACGGGAGCGGCGGGGACGGCAACAATGCCGGAAGCGGCAAGCATGTCCAAAGCGCCGGGATCGGCGCCAAAAACGTCGAAAACCGCGCGCCGGCCGGGGAAAGGATGGGCAAGGCGCGCGAGACGAACGCGGCGACTGTTGCGGAACCTCCTGCGGCGAACGCGGCGGAGGAACGCCTGCGGAAGAAAAGGGAAGAAACCGAACGCCGCCGGATCGAAAAGAAACGCGCCGCGCTGGAGGCTGAGATCGGGCGGTTGGAAACAGCCTTTGCCGCCGCGCAGGCCGACATCGGGAAAGAGGGGATATGCGCCGATCCCGGGAAGCTTGCGCGCAAGGCGAAAGAACTCGACGAACTCACAAGGGCCTTGGACGCCGCATACGCACAGTGGTGCGAACTGTGAAACGCGTCTGCGGACGGTCCCTATCGGAACAGAGCCAACAGGCGCTCCCAAAAACCTGCGGACGCCCCGGTCTCTTCGGCTTCTTCCGGTTCGGCGGGGGGTTCGATCGCTTCCGTCTTCATCACGAACTGCACGGCGTCCACCTTGCCGTTTTCCGGATCCGCAAAGGACGGCGGGACAAAATCCGATTTGTTATAGGCGTTCGACATCTTGCCGATCTCCGTCCTGATGCGATCCGGCAAGACTGCGGTCGCGTCGTTTAATTCGGACAGGCCGCCGTGCAGGGCGGCGACGCCCCGGTACAGCTCTTCCGCGCCGCCCGAGAACCGGGCGATGCCCGCGTCTATCGTTCCGTAGGCGTCCGACAAAGCGGATATGCCCTCCGTGTAAGCGATCAGCCCCGCGTGAAAATTCGTGTGGCCCGCATTCAGCGTTTCAACCTCGGACGCCAAGGGCGGCGCGATCTGCGCGAGCGCGGCCGAAAGCTGTCCCAAGGCGGCGCCGATCTGCGCGGAACCCTCGACCAAGGTCTGCGCGTTGGCGTTCAAGCCCTGCAGTCCCGCCGCGTAATCCCCCGAGCCCGATTTCAACGCGGCGGCTCCGTTTTGGAGTGCGGCGGCTCCGTCCTCCAATTGCTTCGCGCCGCTGTTCAGGGCGCTTATCGCATCTGTAAGCCCATTCAGATCGTCGGTGAATGCGCCGGTATCCGGGGCGTCGACGCGCATGGCGGGCGGCATCGCGGAGAGTTCAAAGCCTTGCATGGAAAAATTGCGCACATCCGCGTTGATCGTCAGCTCTCCGGATTTTCCGGGCATGACGACGCTTGCGATCACCTTATTCCTGCCCGAGTGGGCGACGGTTCCGTCGGCTGTGATGTTCCTGCAGACGTCCGAGTCCATGGTCGCGGTGATCTGCAGGAGGTAATTCCCGGAAAAGGCGGGATCGACGTCCGCGTTGGGTGAAGCGGTCAGTTTGACGACGAGCCGTCCGCTTTGTCCCGCGAGTTTGTCGGGCGGCAGTTCTTTTCCGTCCAGCGCATAGGATATCCGTATCTCCCACGGCAGACGCGCCGCGCGAACCGTGCCCTGATAGGAGAACTCCCCTGCGTCGGCTTTGACGGAAATCCTGTTCCCGTCCCGGCGCAGGGGTTCCGCGCCCGTGAGGTTCTTCAGTTTGGTGTAGTCTCCGAAGTCTTCGATGACGCCGGAGCGCGAAACGCGCAGAGTGTTTACGGCGTAGATTTCCTTGATCGCGCCGCCCGCCGTCAGATTGGCGTAGACGACTTCTTCCTTTCCGGAAACGATCCCTGCCGTGTCCGCGTCCGTTTCTTCCGCGCCTGAAACGACGACTGTTTCGTCCGTTCGGACGTCCGCCGCGCCCGTCCCGTCCGTTCGGATCGTCGGATTCGGCGAAAGACTTGCTTTGCCGGGGGCCGACGTCCGGGAAGCCGCTCCGCTCCCCGCGATCACGGTCGCCGCAAGCGCGACGATCAGCGCCGGGACGGCGGCGCGCGCGGCGAAAAATTTCACCCTGCTTCGGCGTCGTCCCGCATCTTTTTTGGTTTCGTTCCGGTTCATCTCACGTACTCCGTTTCAATGCGTTCATCGGTCGGGTCGTCGCGTTCCGTTCGGTTGCGCGCCGCCCCGGGGCGTTTTTGCGTTTGCGCGATCGCGACCGGGCGTATTCTCTGTAAAATCCCGCGCGCAGGGTCGTTTTTTCGATCACGCGATCGCAGATGGTCAGCAGGGCGGGAAGGAAGCAGAATACCATCAGCATGGACAGGATCGTTCCACGGCCAAGCAGGAGTCCCATGGCTGCGGCAATGGGATTCGACGAGGAGATCCACAGCGCAAATCCGGCGATGGACAGGATGCCCGCGGAAACCAGTATGGAACCGCAGGTTTCGTTCAGCGCCCGTTTCAGCGCCTCATTCTTCGGCCGGGTTTTGCGGTTTGCGATGTAATGGTCGCTGAGCAGGATCGCGTAATCCACCGTCGCGCCGAGCTGCACGGTGCTGACGACCAAATATCCGAGATAGGACAGGGGGTTGCCCTCAAAATAGGGCACGGACAGATTGATCCATATGGCGGCCTTGATCGTAAACAGCAGAAGAAAAGGCAGTGACAGGGATTTGAACGTGAGCAGCAGCACGAGCAGGATCGCGGCCATGGCGAGGAGATTCACCAGACCGTTGTCTTTCGTGATGATCTCTTTCATGTCGTACAGATTGACACTCTGACCCAACGCGTACCAGTCGCTTCCGTAGAGCGCGCGGACTTTTCCCCGCACCTGCTCCACAAGCGCAAAGGCTTCGGAGCCTTCGGCCTGCGTGTTCGTGTAGAGTATCGTGCGGCTGTAGTGTTCGGAAAAAAAGACGTCCGTATCCGATTTGTCCGGATATTCGGACGGAACAGAGGTTCCCACCGTCGACGCATAGGAGATCACTTCGTTTATATGCGGAAGACTTCGGCATTCCTCAGCCAGTTGCCGCTCTTTGGCAAGGTCGCCCTTGGGCGTGAGCAGTACGATGACATTGGATCGTCCGAATTTTCCATCGATTGCGACGGCGTCCCGGCCGCTTCTGCCGTCTTCGTTGAGGTCGCCGAAGCCGTATGTGAACGCGTTGTTGTTCTGGGCGAGAACGCAGGGCGCGATCAGGAGCGCGATCACGATCAGGGAAGGGATTCTGAACCTCAGAAGACGGTTGCCCGCGCCCCCGGCGGAGAACGGGAGTTTTCGGTGTTTTGTCCGATCGATCAGTTTGTGGCAGAGCAGGGTCAGGGCAGGCAGAAACACCATGACGCCGATGAAACTGAGCAGGATGCCTTTCACGAGATTGCCGCCCAGATCGGAGCCGATCCGGAACCGCATGAAGATCAAAGCCACAAAGCTCAGCACGGTGGTGGCCGCAGCGGCCGCGACGGCGGGAAAAGCGCGGCGCATGGCGCGGCGCATGGCTTCGGACGGATCGTCCGTCAGTCTGCGTTCCGCGTCAAAGCTGTGCAGGAGAAAGATCGCGTAATCCAGCGAAACCGCCAATTGCAGAATGGGACCTACCGCGTTTGTCATAAAAGAAATCTCGCCGAAGAAGATGTTTGTTCCCATGTTGATGAGAACGGAAATGCCGATCGCGGCCAGATACAGCAAGGGTTCAATCCATGAATTGGTGGAAAAAAGCAGGATGACGATGATGATGGGCACGAGGATCAGCGCCGCTTTGAGCGTCTCGCCGCCCGCGAGGCTCTGCATGACCGCTTTGTCCACCGCGTCGCCCGACAAGGCATTGTCCTCTCCGATCACCTCGTAGATCGCGTCCGTGATCGCGACTTCCTCCCCTTCCTTTACGGTCAGGGAGATGAGCGCGCTTTCATCCTTGTAATAGGCTTCGGTTGTCCCGGGTGCGATCATTTCAAGCGGAACCGCTATGTCCGTGACGTCGTCCAGCCACAAAACGTCTGACACGCCGTCGATGGCGTTCAGACGCTGTTTGTACGCCAAGACGTCCCGCACGGACACCTCGTTTAACATGATGCGCGCGTTGGGCACGGCCTGTGTGAATTCCTCTTCCATGACGGACATCGCCTTCGTGGACGCGGCGTCTTCGGGCAGATAGTCAGTGATGTTGTAATTGACGGATACGCCAAACAGCATACATGCGCCGACCGCCGCCGGCACGAGGAACGACAGCAGCACGAGTTTCCTGTGTTTGACAATGAATTTTGAACAAGCGTCCATCAGGGGATCCCACAACCTTTGCTTCGAAAACGCCGATTCATGCGCCCGGGGGCATTTTTGCAAACCCCTGCCACGAAACTAACAGTAACGACGGATGTTCACGGCCGGTCGTAATTTTACAACAGCGTGTTGCGTAACAACCATATCTGTATTATAATAATCACAACGTCGGACTTCAACCGACAGATCGAACCGAGGCGTTGTTCGGTCGACAGGATGCCGCCGAAATGTCGGGCAATCGACAGGACCGGCGTCCAACATCGCTTGCGCGACAAGTCGGATGCGAATTGTCGAAAAACCGGGAGCCGGGCCGCAGGCCGGGCGGTTTCCGGCGTCGCCCGCACCGCCTGTGTTGTTCTTGCGCACAGAAAACGCAAAAGGAAAGGGTATGGC
>JAISML010000082.1 GCA_031276775.1 Eubacteriales Family XIII. Incertae Sedis bacterium
CTTTGCCGCCGCCGATGGGAAGACCCGTGAGGGAATTTTTGAATATCTGCTCAAATCCGAGAAACTTGATGATGCTGAGATTGACGGAGGGATGGAAACGGAGACCGCCTTTGTAAGGGCCGATTGCCGAATTGTACTCCACCCGGTAACCTCTGTTGACCCGCACCCTGCCGCCGTCGTCCACCCACGGCACACGGAACTGAATGATGCGTTCCGGTTCAACCAGCCTTTCCAAAAGCGCGACATTCTCATACGTCTTGTCGCGATCCACCACGACGCGAAGAGATTCCAGCACTTCTTTGGCAGCTTGAAGAAATTCGGGCTGATCTGCGTTTTTCTTCTCGAGATCGGCAACAATCTGATCGACATAACTCATAAAAATACCTCCACTCGCTTTGTATGGGGGACGTCCGAACGCTCTCCCAATGATTCCCGGCGGCGAAACGCCCCGGGCATACCCTGTTGCGCACCGGACAAGCGCCGCACAAGCTTGCCGGAACAATAATCCAATCACATTATGACAGTGATTTTTTGGCGTGTCAACAGAAAAAACAGGCGAAACCAATACACGGAAAAGTCTGAAAAATCACGCTTCTGCGGGCTTTCCGAATCGCGGAACCGCAACGGTTTTTCCCACATTGATCAAGTATAAATACGCTTCATCCACCGCGAGTCCCAAGATGGATTCCAACGCCCTGCGGTACAGATCGATCTGGGCGCCGTACAAGTCGATGAGACGTTTTTTTTCGTCCGCGCGATCCGGATCCGAGCGACCGGACTTGAAGTCGATGAGTACGATCTTGCCGGCTTCCTCAAAGAAGCAGTCGATGACGCCTTGCACGATGACGGGCTCTCCCCGCTTTCTCCATTTGAGCGTGAACGGTATTTCCCGGCGCAATTTGCGCGAGCCGGCCGCCCGCGCAAAGATCTCCGTCCGCGCGTAACATTGCAACGCGGCGGCGGGCGCCGCGTCGCGCTGCTCGGCCGTCAAAACCCCGTCCCGAACCAGATCGCGGAGGAAGCGTTCGAAGTATTCCGCCTCGCCGCGCCGGGCGAAAGCTTCGGGATAGTCCAATTTTTCAAGCGCTTTATGCAACGCGCTTCCGCGCTCCGCAGCGCTCAGCACACCCATGTCTTCCATGGATTCCTCCGTCGATCCTGTCATAAAGTACCTTGCGGGGCGCGCTTCCCGGTTCAGCTCCGACACGCTGTATTTGGATTTTACGGACAAAGCGGCAGCAAACGGATACCGGTGAAGCAAACGTTTTTCAACCGTTCCGTACAGGCCGCCCCGCGGCTCCGCGTCGAGCGCCGCCAGCATCTTTGCCGGATCGGGCGCAGAAGAAACGTTCAAAGCGGGATCCGACGAACCGGCCGCAGCCGAGCCATCCGAACCGGGCCCGTCCGCATTGCGTCCGCGCCGCAGCTCCGTCAGCGCGATCACTTCCGTTTCCGTCCGACTTTCGCGCAGCAAGGGCAGAATCATATCGAGATAGCTGCCCGCGCCCATGACATCCGTATCTGCGTCGGGCTCCAGGAGATCCGCTTCCGCAGCCAAGACCGCCGCTTTTTTCGAGACGCCAAGCAATACGAGCCGATCCATGGCGCGCGTCATGGCGACGTAGAGCACCCTGACGGCCTCCGCTCGTTTTTCCCGCTCTTTCCGGTACGCGATCATGCGCTGCAACAAGGTCTTCTTGTACGAATGGCGCACATAATCCTCCCGGCGCAGGGCGATCCCGATGTCTTTGTGCAGATCGATCCGTCCGCCGTCGTCGTTTCCGCGCAATTTCCGGCCCATCTGTCCCACGATGACCATGGGGAATTCCAGACCTTTGCTCTTGTGAATCGTCATGATCCGAACCGCATCGTCGCTTTCCGACAGCAATTTGACCTGTCCCGCAGGCACTTTTTGGGAGCGGATCGAATCGATATAACAGATAAAACCGAACAGCCCCCGCGCGCGATCCGTCTGAAACGCTTCGGCTCTGTCCGCCAAAGCGCGCAAATTCGCGCGTCGCCGGACGCCGCCGGGCAGGGCTCCCGCGTAATCGTAATATCCGCTCTCTTTCATGAGCTTCCATAAAAAATCCGAAAGTTCCATGAACATTCCGTCATGGCGCCATGTCTCCAATCGCCTGAGAACCTGTGCGCATTTTTGCCGCAGCGCAACGCCGGCGCGGCGCCCGGGGGCGGCATCCCCCGCCTCACGCCCGGTCTCTTCCCGCCGCTCTTCCGCCCTGCCGCGCGCCGCGCTTTGCGCACATGCGAGGAAAGCCTGATAGAACGCTCCCTCTTTCCGTTCCAACCTGATGCGGATCAAATCATCCGAGGAAAACCCGAACACAGGCGAGCAGATCGTCCCCACCAAAGCCACGTCCTGTCTCAGATTGTCGATAACGCGGAGCAGATTGAGAAAGGTTTCCATTTCAACAGTATCAAAATAGCCGTCCCCCGATTCGACAAAGGCGGGGATGTTCTCATTCATCAACGTCTCGTAATAGACCGATCCCGTGTTCCCCGCTTCCCCCAGGAGAATTACGATGTCCCTGTACCGCAACGCTCTTTCCGTTCCTGTTTTCGTATCGAAGAACGTCGCTCCGTTTGCTGTCGCGTCTCGTATGATTCGCGCCGCGGCCAGAGCCTCCAATTCGGCGTCCCTCAATTCGAGTATCGAAGGATCGGGTTCCGCGTCCTCCGCGTCCCTGTTGGTATCCACAAGCCAAAGCGCAACGGGACGGTCCCACGCGCCGTCATAGGAAAGTCCCGGGCAAAGAGCCGCCTTTTCGTCGTACACGATCCCCGACAAACCGGGATCCATCAAATGCGCAAACACAGCGTTGATGTTGTTCAGAATGCTTCTCTTGCTCCGGAAATTGCGGTTCAGATCGATCCGGCGGTTGAGCGCCCCTTCCGCATCGCTGAACGCATCGTTGTATTTCCCGATAAACAGCTCCGGTTCGGCCAAACGGAATTTATAGATGCTCTGCTTGACGTCCCCGACCATAAAGAGATTGTCCGCCCGCTTGATCGCGGAGACGAGCGATTCCTGAATCAGATTGCTGTCCTGGTACTCATCGATGAAGATATAATCGAATTTGTCCCGGTATTCGGCGCGGACGCGCGCGTCATCCAAAATACGCAGAGCCATGTGCTCGATATCGTTGAAATCGAGCAGTCCTTCCCTGCGCTTGATCTCCGAGAACAATTCGTCAAATCTGCATGTCAGCTCGCATAATTTTTGCGCGGCGCGGCCGGTGTCCCCGATCTCCCGCACCATCCCGGCAAACGGGCCGGCAAAAAATCTGCCGGCGAGCTTTTTCAAGCCTGCTTTCACCCTGTCCCGCCTCTTTGTGACGAGCAGCTTAATCGGTTCGTAATTCTCTTTGTCGGCTTTCGCGCAGACAAAACGCGCAAACGAAAAATCCCTGATTTTCCCGCCCAACGCGTCGAACCCTGCGGCTGCGCCGGGCGCGCCGTCCGGCGCAGCGTCCGCGAGTTCCGACCGCGCCGCCCGCGCCAAATCCGCAGCCTGCGCCAGATCTGCATCATTCTTTTGCGCCAATGAGGGAATGTCCGCTTCCTCCAGCAAGCGGCCCAAGCGTTCGATGGCGGACATGATCGCTTCCAACTCGCGGACGATCGCGGCGAGAAGCCCGCGAAACGCATCGCTGCCGGCAAACTCCCCGGGATCCCCGGACAAGGCGGCCGTCCGACGACGGAGCCATCCGAACGGATCGGGCAGACTTTGGATGAAAGTATGCGTGTCCGCGATCATCCCGCGAACCGCGTTTTCGTTTTTTGCGCCGGCATATCTGTTCAAAAAATCGGTAAAGTCGGGATCGCCGCGTTCAAAGTATTCGTCGAAGAGTGTGTCCAAAGCTTCCTTGACGAGCAAGGGCTTGCGAAATTCATCACAGATCTTGAAAGACGGTTCCATGTCTATGATGTAATAGTACCGTTTGAGTATCCCGAGGGCAAACGAATGAAACGTGCTGATGGAAGCCGCAAAGATCCGCCGGAGCTGTTCCCGCAGAAACGCCGAATCCCTTTGTTCGAGTTCGGCGGACACGGCGTCGACGATCTTGCGGCGCATCTCCGACGCCGCCGCTTCGGTGAATGTGACCACCAGCATGCGGTCGAGACGGACCGGGGCGTTTTCATCGGTGATCAAGGCCTTGATGCGTTCCACCAACACAGCCGTCTTCCCGGAGCCGGCGGCTGCGGAAACGAGGATGTTGCAGTTCCTCAGCCCGATGGCCAAAGCCTGTTCGTCAGTCCAGGTAAGCATGGAATCTTTCAAACATGCCGGCGCCTACCGTTGCCCGGTTACGAGCAAGCTGTGTCCCGTCATTGCCTTCGGCGCGGCAAGTCCCATCATGTCCAACAGGGTCGGCGCGATGTCCGAGAGCGAGCCGTCAGGCGCAAGCGCGCAGGCCGCATCGTCCGCGCGAAACAGAATGAGGGGAACGGGATTGGACGAATGCGCGGTTATCGGCGCGCCGTCCTCCGTACACATCGCCTCCGAATTGCCGTGATCGGCCGTGATCAGAAGCTGTCCCCCCGCTTCGGCGATCGCCGCCGCAATGTCTCCGACGCAGGCGTCCACCGCCTCCACCGCCCGCACCGCCGCCTCCATGACGCCGGTATGCCCCACCATGTCCATATTCGCAAAATTCAGGATGATGACGTCAAAGCGTCCCGACGCGATCTCCCGAACGGCGCGATCACGGACGGAATAAGCGCTCATCTCAGGTTGCAGATCATAGGTGGCTACCTTGGGAGACGGAATCAGAACGCGTTCCTCCCCGGGGTTTGGCGTTTCGACGCCGCCGTTGAAGAAAAATGTCACATGCGCGTACTTTTCGGTCTCGGCAATGCGGAGTTGGGTGAGCCCCAAGTCGGAGATGTACGCGCCGAACGTATGCGCGATGTTCTCCGGCGGATAGGCGACGCTCACATGCGGCATGGTCGCGTCGTACTCCGTCATGGTGACGAAAGTCAGCCTTTCCGGGATCCGCTTCCGCACGAAACCCGAAAACGCCGGATCGACAAAACAACGCGTAAGTTCCCTCGCCCGATCGGGGCGGAAATTGAAAAATACGACCGAATCACCGTCCCGAACAATCGGAGCCCGTCCTCCGTCCGTGCAAACAATATTGGTGGGAAGCACAAACTCGTCGTTTTCCCCCCGCGCATAGGCTTCGGATATGGCGTCGGTCACACTGCGCGCGTGAACGCCGGATCCGAGCGTCAACGCGTCATACGCCTTCTCCACGCGCTCCCAGCGGTTGTCCCGATCCATGGCGTAATACCGCCCGCTTATGCTCGCGACATCACCGACGCCGACCGTACGAATCGACGACTCCAAATCCGCAAGATAGCCGGCGGCGGAACGGGGCGGCGTATCCCGTCCATCCAAATAGGCGTGTATGTACACCCGCTCCAATCCGTTTTTGCGCGCAAGCTTCAGGAGCGCGACCACATGTTCCTGATGGCTGTGGACGCCGCCGTCGCCGATGAGACCCATGAGATGCAGGCTGCGACCGTCGTTCTTCGCGTTGTCAATCGCTTTCAGCAAAGCCGGATTCGTGAAAAAACCGCCCTCGGAGACGGACTTCGTGATGCGGGTAAGCGCCTGATATACCGTTCTGCCCGCGCCGATGTTCAGATGACCGACTTCGGAGTTTCCCATCTGCCCCTCGGGCAATCCGACGGCAAGACCCGACGACCGCAAACGCGTGTGGGGACACTCCGCAAACAACTTGTCCAAATTGGGTGTGGAAGCCTCGCTCACCGCATTGCACGGACCGGGCGCCGCGACGCCCCAACCGTCCAATATGACCAACATCGTCGGTCTGTACCGCGAACGCCCATTTCCCCGATCGACCAGCCGGTCGATTCTGTCCGTTTTCGTCATCTTGCCCCTTGCCGGATGCGCCATGCGACGCATCCTATTTCCGATTGTTCCGCTCCCGTCGCCAACCGAAAGCCCACATTTGCCATATCTTTTATCATACCACAGATCGGAACCGCGCAGAACCGCAAATTCGGGAGATCATTCCTCGACGCCCCGACGGGCCGGAACATTTTGATCGTAATAGTGTTTGATCGGTCTCATCTCCGTCACGAGATCGG